>CAYJPT010000020.1:0-23274 GCA_964372165.1 uncultured Desulfovibrionaceae bacterium
TTGTTTTGTAGTTATTTAGAAAATCACAATGATAGATATAATGATATTTATCATTGTGATTATATAAATATTATTTATTGTAACATGTAGTACTAATGAACGCCGCTTCTATATTTCAACTATCATTGAAGTGTCATTGTGTCAAGCTGTTTCAATAGAGAAAGCACATATAGCAGTAGTTGATTTCTATAAGTATTTTAACATAATACAAGTAAAATGCATTGAGCATGCATAGTTTAAACTTGAGTGTGTTTTGAAAAAGATATTAGCAGACATAAAAACTTCTTGACCTTAGACTGGCAATGTGTTTATTTTATTTACATAATTTTATGATTTTTTTGCTTAGGGGTTTATGTATTATATGCGGCATATTTTTTTGTTATTAATTTTATCTATTATATTAGTTGGATGCGGAAGGCAAGTTGAAGTGATCCAATCACATCAGTTTAAACTTATGGCTGATCGTATGCCTAACGAACTTATTGCACGTAATGTTTTAGATAGCTCTCGCAATTACGTACCAACTTTATGGGGTGAATTTGAGAGTGATTATGGGCCTTTACTTTTTGAGCGTTTAGCAGCGGACTTTATTTTTGAAGATGAGGTTAATAGTGCAAAAGCCACTTCATTTGCTAATATTATACGTGAAAATCCCAAAGACAATATTGTAATTATGCGCCCTAATGGTTTTACTGTTATAAGCAATTTAAAGCCAAAAACAAAAAAGAATAAGTCAAAAGTGAAAGCTGAGCGGCGTGTGGAAATAGATATGGTAGCCGTTACCGATTGGGATGATAATGGAGAGGCAGATTGGCTTGTTGCGGGTAAACTATTGCGCACTCGTGGGGCAATTCCAAGAATTTATTACATTGTGATTCCAAATCCTGCACAAATTGGTATGTTGCGTGGAAATATTATTGGTATTTATGATGACTTAGGCCCAGTGGGGCGTTTGTATATGCGCGAAAGTGCAGTTAAAAAGTCATCAGCTGTAGAGGATGTAGTGCCAGGTTTAAAACCCATTACTACACCCCCTAGTGATGTTAAAATGCATGAGCCAAGTATTAAGGAGCGTGATTTAGACTAGCCATGGCTTGTATGTACATATATTAAATAATTAATTTATATTTATTAAATGCCAAAACAATTTGATATTTAACAATATGGCTATCAATGGGCCATTATACAGTTTATGGGCGTATGACTTGGTCTGCTATTTGTAAGCTTGTAACAATGTCTAGCATATTTGATGTTTCGCCAACTTGTTTTTCAAGTTTGTAGTGTGCAAGACAAGTACCGCACACGAGTATATTAATGCCGGTTTTTTCTAATGCTTGGAGGCTTTCAAGGGCAGGGCCATTTTCAGCTGCAAGTTTGACACCGCCGTTTAACAAGATAACACGCCAAAGGCTGTTTCCAAGTTCTGGTAAAGTGCCAAGAAAGGTGTTCATCAGTTTTTGCCCAAGGTCTTCATCGCCCCGCCCTAAGGTATTGGTGGTGATGAATATGAGGATATTTTTATTTTCTGCATCATAAGATGTATTGGTAACATGGCTTGGTATTGGAATTTGGTCAGAGTCAAGATGTGCTAAGATGATAAAATCATTATCTTGCTTGTTGTTTTCTACTGTATATCCTTGCTGCTCTAAATAACGGCTAACATTGATTACAGCTGCATCGTTGTCAACAAGTACTTGTAGTTGAGGTATGTTTTGCTCTTCGAGGGCTTTTCTACATTCAATGACTGGGTGTGGACAGGGTAGAGTGCGTAAGTCTAATAATTTCATCTTTTTTCCTTATAATTTATATGAAATATGATTTTTATATTTCATTATAGGGTGGTTTAAATAAGTGTTCAAGAACTAAATGAAAAATGTTAAACTTAGCACATAAGTTTTTTTTGTTTTATCCGATTGTACGTTAAAATACTTTATATCTGGAGATTTTTATGGACGTTAAAGCACGGTATATCGCAATTGCTATTGTTTTGATGCTGTTGAACTGTTTAGCGGTGCTATTAGATTACAGTTCCATGATAGGCTTTGTACTTATTGCTTGCAGCGTTATTGTTGCTGGAATAGGCTTTTTTGTTTTATTCATGACTGGAAATCGCCAACACGAAGAAATCACCGCCTTAGTTGAGTCGATAGGTAAGGGAATGAATGCAGAAAAAGCCTTGCAAGCAAAAGACGATGCAAGTGATGTATATAAAAATATTTTTGCGCTTTATGAACAGTGGCGTGAACAAAATATGACTCTTAAAAAAGAGCTAGGCTCATTAAAAACGCAGTATCAAAATGCTTTAACAGAAATAGAAAAAAGCTCTGAGCAAAAAAGTATACAAGAAAAAACTTTGGGCGACATGCAAAAAATTGGCAATAAAGCTGCTAGTGTTACAAGAAAACTCACTAGTGGTGTGCGTGAATTTACGCAAGTAGTTGGGGAAATAGATGCTGGCATGGGCTCACAATTAGACCGGTTACGTGAGACGCATGAAGCTATGGGGCTTATGGTACAACACACCGAAGAATCAGCGCAAAAGGTGCAATCTGCATCACAAAGTGCGGATACTTCACGTCAAAATGCCTTGGTTGGTGCTAATGATGTAAAAGAGGCTGTAGTTGGTATTGAACTTGTGAAAGAAACAGTGCTTGGTCTGCGTGAAACTATGAATGTTCTTGTAGAAAAAACCGTTGATATCGGCAAAGTCATGGGCGTTATTAATGATGTAGCCGATCAAACCAACTTGCTTGCTCTTAATGCTGCTATTGAGGCTGCACGCGCAGGTGAAGCCGGACGTGGCTTTGCCGTTGTTGCCGACGAGGTAAGAAAGCTTGCAGAAAAGACTATTTTAGCAACTAAAGAAGTTGAGGGTGCTGTTATAAGCATTCAAGCCGAGACTGATCGTAATATGGAAGCTGTAGCAAAAGCTGTAGAATACACAGTAGAAAGCGCACAAAAAGCTACGCAAGCTGGTATATTTATGGAAGATATTGTGCAGGGTATGGATGATACAGCAGCGCAATTAAGTGATATTGCAGCAGCTGCACAAGCGCAATCAGAAACAAGCCACCATGTTAATGAAGCTTTAGATGTTGTTCAAACTGTATCTGCAACAACTGGTGATCATATGCGCAACTTTATGAATACACTTGTAAGCTTTTCAAGTAGTGTTGATGAAATTGACATTATAGTTCATGCTTTGGATACTGGTAATTTAGACGGAGCTACTGGTGTAGATACTTTTATAACTTGGAGTGACGATTTAGCTCTTGGCATTCACTCTGTTGATAGCCAGCATAAAGTTCTTTGTGATTATATTAATCAATTATATAAAGCTATGCAGGACAATGCTAACGAAAAAGTTTTGGGTGATATATTAGATGCACTTACAGATTATACTGCTACCCACTTTAAGGAAGAAGAAGGAATATTTAGTAAAACTGATTATCCAAAAGTTGATGCTCATAAAGAAGTGCACCGTAAGTTTGTTGCAAAGCTTAGGGATTTCAAAGAGCAGCTTACTAGTGGAAGTGGCGTGCTAAGCATTAAACTTTTAGAGTTTTTGAAAGATTGGCTTATTAAACATATCATGGGTACTGACAGACAATATGTAGATTATGTAAAAAAATAAGTAAATCTTAGTAGTAAACATATAAAGTAAGAGTCCTGCACAATTACTTTTTCAGTATAATTATGTGAAAATTGTAAAAAAGTTTGCAAAAAATTTACAGTGCAGGACTAAAAGGCACGAAAATCAATCGCTTGCGTTGCTCTCTATATCCGTAAGGTTCGCTTTGATCACCTAACGGCTATGGCTTCGCCGCCCTTCGGGTAGGACTCTTGATTTATCGGTCGCATTGATTGCTGTCAACGCTCCATAAGACTCCGCACAATGAATTGCGCAGGAGTCTTTAAATATTAGAATATTGCAGCATAAAATGATTTTAAAGGACGGATTAAAATTAGTGTATTAAGTACTTTTATATGTCAAAATGAATAAAAAAATTGCCAAACTTGCGAATCATAAACAAGTTTGGCAATTTTTTATTTATCTAAGATATTTATAATGGCACTACTATTTTATAGATGCAAGAAACTATCTTCCCATTGCATTTAAGAAATCTTTATTTGTTTTTGTTCCACGCATTTTGTCGAGCAAAAACTCCATACTATCAATGGATGACATGGGGGACAAAATTTTGCGCAAAATCCAAACTCGATTTAAAGTTTCTTCATCAAACAGTAAGTCTTCCTTGCGTGTACCAGTACGATTAATATCAATTGCTGGGAATACACGTTTTTCTGACAAGTGGCGGTCCAAATAAATTTCCATATTACCTGTACCTTTAAACTCTTCAAAAATAACTTCGTCCATGCGCGAGCCAGTATCAATTAAAGCAGAGGCTAGAATAGTCAAACTTCCGCCTTCTTCCATATTTCGCGCTGCACCAAAAAAACGTTTTGGTCTTTGCAAAGCGTTGGCATCAAGACCACCAGATAACACACGACCAGAAGGTGGAGTAACGGCATTGTAAGCTCGTCCAAGACGTGTGATAGAATCAAGTAGGATAACAACATCGCGCTTGCGCTCAACCAAGCGTTTTGCCTTTTCAAGTACCATTTCACACACTTGTACGTGACGATGAGGTGGCTCATCAAAAGTTGAGCTAATAACTTCTGCCTTTTTAACGGTGCGTTCCATATCTGTAACTTCTTCAGGTCGCTCATCAATAAGCAGAACTATAAGGTAAACATCTGGAAAGTTAGAGTTAATTGCATTGGCGATGGACTGTAGGAGTATTGTTTTACCGGTACGAGGTGGAGCAACAATAAGCCCGCGTTGACCACAGCCAATGGGTGACATAAGGTCAATAACACGATTGGAGAAGCTTTTTTCTCCATTTTCCATGGTGAGCTGCTTGTCTGGGTAAATGGGAGTCAGATTGTCAAAAAGGACTAGGTTTCTAGCTTGTTCTGGTGGTTCAAAGCCTATTTCGGTAACTTTTAGCAAGGCAAAGTAACGTTCCCCTTCTTTTGGCGGCCTAATTTGCCCTGCAACTATATCACCCTTACGAAGTGAAAAACGTCTGATTTGTGAGGGTGATACATAAATATCATCTGGCCCCGGCATATAACTACATAATGGAGAGCGTAAAAAACCAAAACCATCAGGTAATATTTCCAATACACCATCACCGTAAATTGCACCATTTTGTGATGAACACGATTGAAGCAATGCAAATATTAATTCCTGCTTACGCATGGAGCTTGCATGTTCGAGTCCGTACTGTTCTGCCAAGTCCATAAGATCAGACATGCTTTTGGTTTTAAGAACAGTTAGGCTAAGAACACTTTCAATAGAAAGTTGTTCAGGGGTATCTTTCTTTTTACGCATAAAAATCCATGTGTTAAGGTTAGTGAAATGATTTGATTAAAGCTATTTGTCACAACTTGTAAGCCTTAATGGTTAAGACAAACTGTAGTAAACAAAACACCTTAAATAAAATTTGATACCAATATCAAAGCTTTATGAAATTTATAGGTTCAATGAAAGCACTCACACCACAAAAGAACAAGACTCAACAATGAGATGGTATTAAAGAGTGTGCAAATACTTTGTGATAGCACACATTAAGTAATTATAATGTTTTTTCGGCTAAAATCAGTGACCATATGTTTTCAAACATTCATTAGGCTTAAGCTACACAAAAATTAATTGTCATCAACTTTTTAGAGAGCCAAAGCATTATGATTTAAACATTGGCAAATATTTGCACTCTTTGATTTTGTGATGAGCTTTAAAGTGTTTCGAAGTAGGTATGAACTATACTTATTTCGAGGCAATTGCAAGAAAAAAATAAACAAATTGGAGGTTACGTGTTAATTTTTTACAGGTGGTGGTGGGTAGTAAGACATAATGTCTTCTCTGATATCGTTTTCATCAATTCCAAGTGACTCAGCAATCTCACCAGTTATAAGTAGCATGGCCTGTTCTAAGAGCCTACGCTCACCAAAGGAAAGCTCTTTAGTTTTGCCAATCAGTAATAACTCGCGTACAACAAGTGCAACTTCTTTAAGGTTAACACTTTTTAGCTTTTCTGTATATTCACGGTGGCGCCTATTCCAGTTTTGACCGGTATGTACAACCACATCTTCATGTTTACAGAGTAAAGCTAAAATGTCCTTTGCCTCTTTAGTGTTAATAACATGGCGCAAACCAACATTATGCGCATTATGCACCGGTATCATTAGCGTAATATTATTAGCTATGATGCGCACAATGTAAAACTCACACGAAGCACCGCCAACTTCTTGATGGTCTATGCTTTCGATTTTACCCACGCCTTGAGCTGGGTAAACAACTAATTCATCAGTTTGGAACATACCCGCCCTCTCGGGTTAGAAGATTTTGAAAAGGGTCTATGCATCGACGTTATGTAATAACTACATTAAAGCGCAAGTATTGTCTAGCACAAAAATATGATTTAAAAATGTTTATTGAAAATTAATGATTTTAAATAATTAAACTAGATATTAAGCGTTGGTTTCATGGATAAAGCTTGTTTACTTGCGGACTTACTACCTTCTGAAAAAAATATATCTATTACTTTCAGTGCATTATGCATGCAATTTTTTAATAAAATATTTTCTTCTTGAGTTGTGTTGCCTAGTACCCAATTGCTAACATCATATGCTGCATGAGGTGGGCGACCTATGCCAATACGTAAGCGATGAAAATCAGGAGTGCCTAAATGTTGACTGATGGATTTAAGCCCATTGTGACCGGCATTGCCTCCACCACTCTTAAATCGCAACTCTCCGATTGGAATATCAAGCTCATCATGCAAAACCAAAAGTTGCTCTGCTTGAAGTTTGTGCCATGCAAGTAAGGGTTGGGCACTTTCGCCACTGAGATTCATATAGGTTAGTGGTTTTGCTAAAAGCCACCATTTAGGAGAGCTAAAAAATTTACATCGCCATAAATCGCATTTAAACTTTGTTCCGACCAATGTTTCGCATTGTCCTTCCCGTTGTGCTATATCAAGCATATAGTCAATAAGGGCAAACCCCATATTATGCCGTGTTCCAACGTATTTAGATCCTGGATTACCAAGACCAATTATAATTCCATTATATTCCATAAGAGTAAGTACTATTTTGAATTTAAAATGTATAAGGGTAGGCCAAGACCTGCGCATTCAGCAGCAATATGTGCCGCAATATGCTTTGCATGATAAATGCTTACTGCTGCTAAATGTCCACCTGATTCAAGAGAAATAAGTTTTTTTTGTGGTGCTTTTATTGTTTCGAAGACTTTTTGCATGATATCAAATGGAAAAAGAATGTCGTCTTTTGGGGTAATTAGAAAAACAGGACATTTAATATTGTTATTTTGTGAAGCCTTAGCCAAATCTAAGCTAAATAGGCTATATATAAAACATAAAGGATATGTTTTACGGCAATCACTACGTGGAGCATGAACTCTATACGCATTTGCAATGATTTTCATTGGTGCAAGATATGCAAAAAAAGGTATTGGCAGACGTGGAAATATCTTTGATGCTTTTTGCAAAACTTTAAGTAATGCCACTTGATGTGATTTTAAAAAACTAAAATGCGTTATATCAATAGCGTATGGTTCGTTTGGTAATATTGCCCCTATGGGAAATGAGGCCTTTATGTCTTGGTTTTCAATACTATGCGCTAAAGTTAAAATGCCACCCTGACTATGCCCGCATATAACTATTGGACCCAAAAAATTTGACTTAATCCATAACTGCGCATCACGTCCGTTTTGTAAAATATCATCAAGAGTGAAATTACTTTTCTCTTTTGAGCTTAGTCCGTGAGATAGAGGATGAATTGCAACAACATTACAACCAAGCCTGTATAGTTCAGACAAAAGAACCGAATACATTTGCGGTGTTGCCATAGTACCAGGATAGAATAATACTGTAACAGCTTGAGGATGATTTTCCCATACTGATAAAGTAATTGGTACTTGAGATTGAATATTTACTAGACGTGGTAAGCTGTGAGTTTTGGAACGTATTGATGGCATGAGAAATAATCGTTAATATGCTTTGCATTTAGTAAACAAAGCTGAAAAACACATTATGTATTTTTCAGCTTTGTTAAATTTTTATCTAGTATTTTGGTGTCAATTAAACCTAGTGTATATGATATAGCTTTATAAAGGTCTATTACGCTAAATTTAAACACTAGGTATAATTTTACTGTGGCTGAGAATTAGACTTCAGAGCCGCTACCATCTGCACCTTCATCATCACTAGCACCTGATGACTTAGATACAATGGATACCACAGCAAAATTTTGGTCATATAGTGCATGAACACCTTCGGGCAAAGCAAGATCTGCAACACGTATATTGGCATTTAAATCCATGTCTGTTACGTCTAGCGTAATTTTCTTTGGAATTGAAGCTGGTTTTCCCGCAATGAGTATACGTTCGCGATATGTTTCTAATTTACCGCCAAGCTTTACACCCTTTGGTGTGCCAATAAATTCAATTGAAACATAAACTTTTACTTCTTTATCAAGGTCTACACCATAAAAGTCTATGTGCGTAAATTGTTTTTTATAAGGGTGATGTTGCACATCCCAAATCATTACTGGATGAATAGCTTTTTTACCGTCTTCTTCAATTTCTAGTTCAAATACGGTTGTACGGCCTTTGGCTGCATACATTTTTTCCAGTGGTAATGCGGCAACTTGCACGGCTATATTTTGTCCATTTGGTGAATAGAATACGCCAGGAACCATATTTGTGGCGCGTAAACGGCGGTTAGGGCCTTTGCCTAGCCCATCACGCTTTTGGACAGAGAGGATGTTTTCAGTGGACATATTAGTCTCCTTAGCAATTCCGCGTTGTTGCGGTAAATTTTTTATAAACAATTAGTGCTTTGTGGCACAAAATATTGTAATTTGCAAAATTTTTGATGATTTTTTTATCATCATTTTGCAATAAATACTATATAAATAATACGCTAACCGAAGAACCAGTGTGAATATTGTGTATGGTTTTTCCTATCAATGCTGCAACAGAAACAACTTGTAATTTGGAGCAACGCGCTAACTTGTCATGCAAAGGAATAGTGTCTGTTACAATAACCTTGAGCAATGAGTCCGTAGCATTAATTCTTTCAATGGCCGGGCCAGAAAGAACACCGTGAGCTGCACAAGCAATAACTTCACGTGCACCATTTTGAGATAACACTTCTGCACCGGAGCATAATGTGCCTGCCGTATCAATCATATCGTCAACAATAATTGCAATTTTATCCTGAACGTTACCAATTACATTCATGGCTTTTGCTTGATTTGGTGCATCTCTTCTTTTGTCAATAATTGCAAGCCCTGCGTTAAGGCGTTTTGCATAAGCTCGCGCTCTTTCCACACCGCCTGCATCCGGAGATACAACAACAATATCTTCTTGGGGATATTGACGTAGATTTTCCATCATGACAGGGACACAAAAAAGATTGTCCACTGGACAATCAAAAAAACCTTGTATTTGACCTGCATGCAGATCAATGGTTACAACTCTATGTGCTCCAGCACCTTGCAAAAAATCCGCAATGAGCTTGGCACTTATAGGAGCTCTTGGGCTGACTTTACGGTCTTGGCGTGCATAACCGTAATACGGTACAACAGCAGTTATGCGTGCTGCACTGGCGCGCTTTAATGCATCAAGCATAAGGCACAGCTCAATAATTGTGTCATTAACGGGTGCACAAGTAGGTTGTACTACAAAAACGTCATCACCACGTATATTATCACCAATTTCTACCCTGATTTCGCCATCACTAAAAGTTGTAGATAGAGATGGGGTGAGCTGACAGCCTAGATGGTCACAAATGGCTTGCGCAAGCTCAGGATTTGCAGAACCGGTAACGATGCGTAAGTTATTAAACATAGTAAATCTTTGCGGCTTACGGGTGAAAAAATGGCAGGGGTGGAAGGGTTCGAACCCTCGAATGACTGGACCAAAACCAGTTGCCTTACCACTTGGCTACACCCCTGCATTACAGCGTTGTTATAAATAACCTGTGTTCCTCATGCTGCATTGTTTGAGCAACTTGGCAAGCCTTAGTATAGTTTGAAAAAATACCAAGTATGCTTGAACCGCTGCCGCTCATTATTGCAAGCTCTGCCCCTGCATTTTGCAGGTTTTGTTTGATTTTGGATAGACTAGGGTAGTGCTTAAAAATCACCTCTTCAAAGTCGTTGCCAAAGTCATGCATGCAATTTGCTGCATAAGAGAAGATGTGTTTATCCTTGTGAGAGAAGTTTGTCAAGTCTTGATGTAAAAAAAATTTTTTTTGTTCTTTATCCCAAGTTTTAAAGGCCCAAGGTGTAGAAATATGTATATGCGGACAAATTAGTAATATTCCTTTATTTTTAAGGAAGTTCTCCTGTTCTTTTAATACTTCGCCTATGCCTTCTACTTGTGCTGGAGAGTTTTGCAAAAAAAATGGTACATCTGCACCAACTTGCAAAGCCACCCTTTGCAAGTTTATTGCTGATAGTGGTTTTGATGCATGTTTATTACACCATTTTAATACACATGCCGCATCGCTACTACCGCCGCCTAAACCTGCCCCATGCGGGATATTTTTTTCTAAATGTACATGCACACCCATACATATTCCACCGTATTGCTTGAATGCTGCATAAGCTTTGGTTAGGGTGTTGGCATTGCAATCAATATCTTTAATATTGCAACTCATGCTCAAATGGTTTTGTGCAGGTTTTGCTTCAAATGTTAAGGTATCACATGGATTATTAAGTGGCCAAAATAATGAATGTATTAAATGGTAGCCATCTTCCCTAATACCTATAATCTTTAAATCAAGATTTACCTTACATCCGGCTTTATAAGTTTCTAGCATATATTACAAAGTTTCAACTGTAAGGTTATTGTTGGTAAATACACAAATTTCAGCAGCAATGTCCATAGCATGGCGCACAATATCTTCAGCCTCAAGCTGTGCCCCTGTAGGGACTGCATAGCGTACAAGTGCGCGCGCGGCTGCAAGGGCATATGGGCCGCCACTACCAATTGCTGCTAAGCCATCATCTGGCTCAATAACATCACCTGTGCCTGAAAGTAGGAGAATATGATCTTTATTAGCGAGCAAAAGCATGGCTTCTAACCGACGTAAATATTTGTCTTTACGCCATTCTTTAGTCATTTCTACTGCTGCACGCATCAGATTGCCTCGCACTTCTTCTAATTTTGCTTCAAAAAGTTCAAACAGTGTAAAAGCATCTGCTGTAGCTCCTGCAAATCCGGCTAAAATTTCACCTTTATAAAGACGCCGTACCTTACAAGCACTGTGTTTCATGACAATGCTTTGCCCAAGTGTAACCTGTCCGTCACCTGCCATGGCTACTTGCCCATTATGACGTACTGCTAGTATGGTTGTGGCATGTGCTTGCATAACTTTTCCTTATTATATTAATTTAGTTGCATTTAAGGAAACGCTGGTTTAATCAACAATTCAAAAAACATATTGTGCGTTTCCTTACAAAGTAGGCAATTGAGCCTACTTTGCACGCCGAATGAGAGCAAAAAACCACGCTTTTTTGCGTCTCACAGAGCAAATGAAGGCAGTGTGCCTTTCTGATTTATTCCGCTTGCAGAATAAATCAGCATTTCCTTAAGTTTTCAAAGCTTATTCTTAGCACAATTTAAGCTTTTTGCATTGAGTTTGCAAATCAAATATTTTATTAAAAAAAATGAGCTAGGTAAAGGGTGGATATTTGTATGGTTTACAAATTACCATAAAAGCTAATTCCATGCGCATGTTTTCGGTAATTTGACGACACTATCTAATTAAAAAAAATATTTTAAGTGCTTACTATCTTTTAGGTGTTAGTCGACTAAGTTAATGGTTCTACATAATTATTTTTTTCCAGTATTTACCTTATGGTTTTTCCATGTTAGCTTGGGGCTGAGGTTATTTAGAAGATTTTTTAATTTTTTACATGATTTTTATATATAAAATCATCATGTTATATGTTGAGATAGGTTTGTAACAATTCATTTTTGCTTATTAATATTTTTTTGTACTTATATTTATGATGGGGAAATTACATGCATAACATTAAAGTTTTTTTATGTGTTATACTCTTGGTGCTTTGTTCTAACTCGCTATTTGCTGCTGACTTTATTGCAGAGCGTGCTCATAATGCGGCAAGCTTTGACCTTATAAATACGAGCCTCGCTTACAGGATGGGTTATACAGGAGCTGGGGTACGCTTAGGCATTATCGATGAAGCTGTACGACCTACTCACCGAGATTTTCTTCATAATTTAACTACGTATCCTATTACAGGCAATATTGATTGGAGCATAAATCTTCATGGTAGCCATGTAGGTGGTATCATGGTCTCACCGAAAGATGGTATAGGTATGCATGGTGTGGCTCATGAGGCAACTCTTCACAGCGTTGCATATTTGGAAGATTACTATGATGAAAATTTTGTACGCCAAACGGCTAATAATGCTTTTTCCGTCACAGATTTTTATAATTCAGCCCCGAATATGCGTATTGTTAACAATAGTCTAGGTATAAATCTTTTCCCAGTTATTCTTGACAAAAACACTTCTCAAATAATTGATGGCATACCACAGCATGAATTTTTAAATTTTACATTAAGCTTAAATGATACTTTATTATATGAAATGATTATGAATACCAAGCATAATCCACAAGTGGTTACAGTTTTTGCTGCTGGCAATGAAGGTAGAATTTCCGCTAGTTTACAATCATCTTCGGTACGCTATGTAGGTTTGGACCTAGCTAACTTTTTGACAGTAGGTTCACTTAATGCGCCTAATATTACTAAAAATGCAGATGGTTCATTGAACATGACTCCACTTTCAATATCTACATTTAGCAACCTTTTTTTGGGCATGAATCGCTATGCAATACTAGCTCCTGGGTCAAAAGTATATGCACCTAACGCTTCAAATGGTGACTATGTTTTGCAAAGTGGAACATCTATGGCAGCACCTGTGGTTAGCGGATCTCTTGCATTGGTGCAACAAGCTTACCCTTGGATGACTGGTAAACAACTGGTAGACACTGTCTTGACTACTGCTAACAACAACTTTCAAGCCCCAAAATTTGTTCTATCTTTAGCTACCCATTTTGGTGACACAGACCCTAGTGTGGTAGAGCGGAGAGTAACATTTTATTCTATAGATGGTGGCATTGCATCGAATTTATCACAAGCAGAGGCAGCACAACTGGTGCATGAAAGCTATAATAATTCACCTTCCTTTGATGTACCACTTAGTTTTATGTTATCTCAAATTAATATAGGAAACTATGAAGTTCAACAAATTTCCAAGGCAGACGCATTTGGGCGTGGGGTGTTAGATGTGGGTAAGGCTGTACAAGGCATTGCCCTTTTAGATGTAAACCGCCTAAGTGCTGAGCATGTCAAGCGTGTTCCTGAGCTTGGCAATAGAACTTATGCGCTTGAAATCTTTGATACACAGGGATATTACTCTACTTTTTATCATGATATTGGTGAGGAAAAATGGAATGATAATTACCATCATCCAAATTTTCAAACTACTTCTACCTTAGGTTACAATACTAATGCATTGGCTTTAAATGGTCTTTCTGCCGGTATCATCAAACGAGGTGTTGGTACACTCATGCTCAGGGGTGATAATACATATGGTGGCCCCTCCATTATTGATGCTGGGACCTTAGGGTTAAAACCACGTAATGATGGCAGTGGCGGTATTTTACGCAATAGTTCTGTTGTGGTACGTCCTCAAGGAACATTTTATAGCGAGGGTGGAGTTGTTAATAATGGTGTGTATAATAACGGCACAGTCTATGTGGCAAGTACCCCAACCACTGCCCTAACTGTGGGGCAGTATGCTCAAAATTATTCTGGTAAATTGCAGTTAGAAGTTAATCGCAATAACTTAGTTAACAATGGTATCT
The DNA here is from genome assembly GCA_964372165.1 of uncultured Desulfovibrionaceae bacterium. Classification (GTDB taxonomy): domain Bacteria; phylum Desulfobacterota; class Desulfovibrionia; order Desulfovibrionales; family Desulfovibrionaceae; genus CAYJAD01. The sequence goes on from CAYJPT010000020.1 coordinate 13,998, forward strand.
ATGCTAATTCAGTAAGACTTAATGGATCCCTTGAATTTTTGCTAAAGAGAAGTTTTTATCCTTCACATTCATCTGTAATGTATGATGTTTTTTCTTCTGCTCGACAAGTGCAGGGAACTTTTAATAGTGTTAGTGTATGGGAAAACTCCCCAACACTTTCTTCCATATCGCCACGCAGCATGGGTAATCAGAAATATGAGCTAAGCATAACACGAACACCTAATGCTTATAGTCAATATGCCATTAAGCCTGAAGATGAAAGTGTTGGTAATGCTTTGAGTTCATTAGCACATTACGCCCGTGATGATATGCAAACTCTTTTGACTTCTCTTGACTTTTCTTCGCCCAATGGCGCTGACGTTGGTAATGCTTTGCAGCAGCTTGGCACACATACACAGCATCAGTTAGCACAGGCAAGTTTTGCACAACAAGGAACATACAATAGTTTGATTGCGAGAAATATGCTAAATAATGCAAGTACCACGCAAAAAGCTATTACTAATAAGCAAAAAGCTGAGCAAGAACCAAGTGGTCTTTCAGCTGGAACAACTACACAAAATAATTGGAAACTATGGGGGTCAGTCCTTGGTTCTGGCTCATGGCAAGGGGGGCATCAAGGCTTTGATGGTTGGCATAGCTCAAGCGTTGGCGTGATCTTGGGGGCTGACTATGTTTGGCAACCAGGCATGAGTGCAGGCATACATATGGGTTATGCTTCACGTAGGCTAGAGGCAAAAAGCGACCTTGATGCAACTACAGATACACAAAGCTTTTCCATGGGAATACATTCATATATTTCACCAAAGTCCTGGGATGGTTGGTATATCATGGGACAAGGGCGTATCGGCTTTGATAATCATGAACATGATCGTATGATAAGATTTCTTGACTATAACCAAAGTAACGATAGCAAATGGACTGATTTTACAGGCAGCTTGCTTGTAGGTGGTGGTAAAATATGGCATTTAGGTAACTTTTCTGTTGGACCGGTGGCTTGGCTTGAGTATTCTCTTGTGCAACGGCCAAATATTACAGAAAGTCATAACAATATGTTATCATTAGACATGAAAAATAGCACTTATAGTAGCTTACGCACAGCCCTTGGGGTACATCTAAGCTATAACACAGCTCTTTCAGAAAAGATCAACCTTGATATCAATGCTTTAGCAACTTGGCGGCACGAATTACTTGAAGCAAACTTAAATACCCGTGCTGCCTTTAGTGGTTATGAGTCTGCATCATTTATAAATACTACTCCTCTTATGGGGCGCAATACTTGGGGTGCACAAGCAAGTTTTCGCCTCACTCATGTGGATAATTATTTTTTAGAAATACAACTTGGGGCTGACATAAGTGATGCTAATGCTCATAATATAAATGGTGGAATACAAATAGGTTATAGCTTTTAAACTTGTATATTGCAGTGATAGTTTTTTTAGCATTCGTTTAAAAGCACGCTCACTCAAAAAACTTCAATATCAAAGGCCTCTGTACAATGCATAGTACAGAGGCCTTTGATATTGAAGTATAAATTGTTATATGCTTACAAAATAAGACTCCTGCACAATGAATTGCGCAGCAAACTTAATAATTCAATTTAACATCGCTTTACATCTCACTAAGATATGTTGCAAGATTTAAGATGTCCTCATTGCTCATATCTTCAAATACCTCATTTTTTGCTTCAAAGAGTGGGCCGCTTAATTTGCCAGCTTTAAATTGTTTCATTGTTTCATTCAGATACTCCATTGGTTTGCCTGCAAAAAGTGGTTCCCTTGAGTGACAATTTACACATTGTCTGTAAAGCTTTTCCCCTTGATAATAGTCCCCTTCCTCACTCCATGAGTGCAGCGGCATTGCAGTGAAAAAAATAGAGGTTAGGCTCAATATCATAAAGTTTTTTAACCTTATTTTCATACATTCTCCAAGCGAGCAAAAAATACTTACCACTGCTATACTGTTGTTGTTTTATATTTAAGGAAACGCTGATTTAATCAACGTTTCCTTAAGGCAATTAGTTTCGATAAGAGCCTTTTAGCGTGTATGTAGATAAAATATGCCCGTCCATTTTTTTATAAAGATCGTTGTATAAAAAACCATTTTCAAGGTCCAATAATGTGTCTAGAGCATAAACATGTATTTCATAAATATGTGGAGCATCTGGTGGAGCCATGCCGCCATAAAATGAGGATAGTTCCTTACTTTGATTACCACCTTGTATGCTCATCCAGCTATTTAAGCCTTGTACAAAATCCTTAGCATTTTGGCTTTCATTTTCTTTAAGTTCAGTTTTTGTAATGTTTGCAGCTGTCCAATGAATCCAAGAAAATCCACCACTAACAGGAAATGCATCCTTATCTTCTAAAACTATAACAAAAGATTTAGTATTTTCAGGCGCATTTTCTATTTTAAGGGGTAAAGAATACGTGGGCATGCCGTGTGAGTTAAATTGAGTGCCATGCTTACCATATTTGTCCTCAATCACACCGTTTATTATTCCTGTACTTGTTACTATCATGTTATTTTCCTTTGCATTTGTTGGTTGAGAGTTAAACAATACTGCTACACCACTTAATACCACTAACAAAGTTAAAGCTATTTTTTTAATATCCATTTGAAGTCTCCTTTATGATGAATTAAAAATAGCTTAATATCAAAATGTAATAGTTGTAAATTACCTACTTTTTTGTGGGTATGAATTTTTTATGCTCTCATAAGTTTTCGCAAAGTTGTTTTTCCATGCCGTTTTGTTGCATATAGTCAATGCCTAGTTTTTGCATAATTATTAAAGCCTCAAGAATTTTATAACCTCGATTGGGAGTTAAAAAATACTCAACCTTAAGTGGGTAACCATCAAATTGATTTTTTTCTACAAAACCATAGTCTATAAGTTCTTTTAAATGTTGGAGAAGCATTTTTTGTGTAATACCATTAATTTTTTTTTCAAGCTGAGATAAGGAATTTTTACCATCACGCAGTCGCCAAATAATAATAGGCTTCCATTTCCCTTTCATCATATCGTGAGTAAGTTCTAAAGGGCAAGTAAAGCTATTTCTAATTTTCATGTATTAATCCTAGTGTGCATTGCATATCTGTCTAATATATACAGATGATTAAATTACTTAGACCTATTGGATAATATTTCTGTAACCATTTGCTTAGCAATGTCGAGTTGACTTTCACGTGTAGGAGCAAGTCCATTAAGCTTTGCATTTTTTGTAGCTATTAAAATATTTTTAAATTCCGGTCCTGGCTGGAGCCCTAAATCCATTAAATCTTGCCCATTGATGGAAATTTTTGCATGTTGCCATGTGGTAAGATAACGTGAAAGTGCTTTTTTGAGTTTTTCTGATACTGTTCTACTCATTGCAAATAGTATGACTTCAATAGATATATGTTCTAAAATATCACACAAATCACTAACTTGCTTATGTTTATTTTTATTCCATTCTTTAATGCGCAAACGTGTGCTGCGTACTCTTTCCCGAAATTGTAAAAATGCCTTTTGCTGTATGCTGGTAGCACCTATGCGCTTTATAACTTCACTGCATTCTTTATGTCCAAGCTTATGGCATAGGGCTAAGATATAGAGCAACCATTGTTGAGGATTTTGTTCAAAATACAAAAGACGATACCAGTCTAAGATATCTTTTACAGAGTTTAATAAGGTCAATTTTTCTTGTGAAAGCTGTAAAAATGGATGAATTGCCGGTAGAAGACCAATATTATCCAAACGCATCAATATAGCTACTGGGTTAGACTCAACAAAGTTTAGGCTTAACTCATGAAAAAGCCTTGAACCGTGAAGTTGCTCCATTAAATGTCGATTTATGGCTTTTTTAATAAGTTTTTCATGTGCCTCCCCAAGCTTAAACCCATACCTTTGTTCAAAGCGTATTGCTCGCAAGCAACGTGAGGGATCTTCTATAAAACTTAATGAATGTAATAAGCGAATACGTTTATCATTAATGTCTTGCTGACCGCCAAAAAAATCCACCAAACGACCAAAAACATCTTTATCTAAGCGAATAGCTAAGGCATTGATTGTAAAATCACGTCTGATAAGGTCGAGTTTTAATGAGGATTGATTGACTGATGGCATGGCAGCAGCATGCTTGTAATATTCAAGTCTGGCCGTTGCTACATCAATGTTGCGCACTTTTTTTGCAGAGTCCTTAAAAATAACAACAGCAGTTAAAAACTCTTGATGCTCTCTAACACGGCCCTTTAATATTTTACCAAGTTCTCTTGCAAAGGCAATGGCGTCACCTTCAACCACTATGTCTATATCAAAAGTCGGTTGATTTAGCAAAAGGTCACGTACAAAGCCACCTACAGCATAGGTGTGCATATTTGTATTGTGCCCAAGCTCGCTTATGGTTTTTAACAAAGCAAATATATCCTTTGGTAAACGCTCTCGCATCATTGTTATAAGTGAGCGTTCTTTACGACCTTCACGTAAAGTTATTGGGGCATCATTTGACTTATCTGTATATATTTGTATGAGATCTGAATGTGAGATTACTCCAACCACTTCATCATTTTCTACAATAGGTACTAGCTGCTGCCTTAAACCCACAAGAATATGAATAACTTTTCCAAGGCTTGCATCAGGTGGTAGAGTTTGCACCTCTTGGCTCATATAATGGTCAAGTTGGTTCTCATTAAGATTGACCCCTCTACTTGCGGTGAGTACATCTAAAATACCAACACATTTGCGAGTGCCTTTTTTGAAAATGGGTATGGCTTTAAAACCATATTGCAATAATAAGGTATGAGCATCTTGCATGCTTTTATCATCTTCAATGCCAATGGGATGTGGAGTCATATAATCACGAGCGAATTTGTCACTTTGTACCTGACTTGAAAGGTTTTGCAAAATAAGCTCACGTATTTGGTACATTGTTTTTTCACGAACTGTAGCAGAGGCTGCATAAGAATGCCCACCACCACCTAAAGCCACACATACTTTACCAACATCTATAGCACTATTGCGACTTCTACCCACAACAGTAATGCAATCACCCATACGCCCAAGTGCAAAAAGAACTTTAAAACGCTCCATTTCCATAAGCTTATGTGCCAATAAGGCAAAATCCCCAAGGTAATGTTCCATAGAAATATCAGCAATTACAACGGTTTCATTTCCTACTGTATAGGATGTAGCAGATTCAAGTAATGCATTAAGAGCTTGTATGTGAGTGCTTGTTAGTTCATGTGCTGCAAGATCTGCAATGGTATTAACATCCATGCCTTTTTCTAGTAGCCATGCTGCGGCAATATAATCATGTGTTGTTGTTGATGCATAGGTAAATGAGCCTGTATCAGCATAGATGCCAAGTCCAAGTATGGTGGCGTCTTGGCACGAAATTGCAAGGTTGTTAGACTGAATTTCACGAAGCAAAAGGGTAGTTGTTGCGCCAAGTTTGTCCACATTGCAATATGGTGTATTGATATCATCCTGAGAGGGGGGATGATGATCCCATATATAAATTTCTAAATCTTCACGTTCTAATAATTGCTTAACATGCGGAACACGTGAATATTGGCGTGTATCAACAATGATGAGGCGTGTTATGCTATCCCAATTGATTTTGCTTATTTCCTTAAAATTATACATGAATTGCGCTGTTTCTGTATAAAAGTTTAATAAGCTTTTTTCTTGTGTGCCAGGAAAAAGTAGCATTGCGCCGGGGTAAATTAATTGAGCGGCAATAATGGAGGCAAATGCATCAAAATCTGCATTGCTATGGCAAGTGATTAAAGTATCGCTTTGTTCTTGAGTTGAGTTTAAAATTCTAGGTGTAAATGTACAACTCATTTTTTTTCCTATGTTAAATTGCGAGGGTGAAAACGCTTATGTATGTCTAAAAGACGACGAGTTTGTACATGAGTGTATATTTCTGTTGCACCTATATGGCTGTGTCCCAATAGAATTTGCACTGTGCGTAAGTCAGCACCACCCTCTAACAAATGTGTTGCAAAAGAATGACGAAAGGTATGCGGGGATATAGAGCGTGTTATACCGGCGGCTACAGCATACTTTTTGACCATTTTCCAAATATATTGACGTGTAAGACCTCGCCCAGAGCGATTAAGAAATATAAAATCTTCTTTTGGTACAAAAAGTGACCGCCAGTGTTCTAAATACTCTTCAAGTAAATGCATAGCCTTGGCATGAACAGGTACAATGCGCTCCTTTGAGCCTTTACCAAAAACACGTAATAAGCGACGTTGATTATCTATATTTGCAGTGTTTAACTCACATAGCTCGGAAACACGTAAACCAGAAGCATATAATAATTCCAATATACATCTGTCTCTTTGTCCAAGGCGATCTTGCATATTTGGTTTATCAAGTAAGTTCTTAACTTCTTCTTGGCTTAAAAAATCAGGAAGTAGCGATGGTAGTTTAGGGCTTTCTAACAATGATGCAGGGTTTTTAGATAGAAATCCATGTTCTACGCAATATGCAAAAAATCCACGCAAGCTTGATAAATGACGCGAAAGAGTGCGCCCAGCATTACCTCGTACACGCAACCATGCTAGATATAAAAAAAGCTCCTGTTCTCCAAAGTCTTTGCTTTGTAAGTTATGCTCACCTTCATTTAAGTAAATAATAAAGTTCTTAAGGTCTTGCCCATAAGATGCTGCTGTGTGAGGAGATAAACCACGTTCAGCTAATAAATGGTCTAACCACTGTTCAGCCATATGGTCAAGGTGTAGAAAGTCAGACATTGATGCATGCACACTTTATTATGAAATTATCATGTTTATAAATTTTTAGTCGTCCTTTGTGGTTTGATTTGGCAATACACGGCCACCACTTTCAAGGCGTTTTAAAAAACTATCCCTACAGTCATAACTACAAAAACGATGTATTACATCTCCATCTTTTACTGTAATGGAGCTATCTATATCAATATACGCACCACATTCAGGGTCTTTAATCATCTCACCAGAGGCGACCTTACTTTCCATTTCTGCAGGGTCATCTTTTTTAGCCAATTTTTTTTTGATGTCATTGGCAAAGAGTCTGTACAACACATAACAAGCAACAGCTAAGATAATCCATTTTAACATAAATAAACTCCTTATATATAAACATAATTATTCTTGATAAATTTTTTGATCTAGCACTTTATATTTAATTTGTGCAAGACAATGCTCAATCTCAAAAGGTAGTATATCCTGTCCGCAAACATCACGCAAGGGTATGAGTACAAAGGCCCTTTGCGTCATACGTGGATGCGGAATTGTACAAAGCGAATCATTGCTTTTTTCATTACCAAACATTAATAAGTCTAAGTCAATGCAACGTGGGCCATTGCGTAATAGCTTATTGCTAGGGCGAATTCTGCCAATTTTTGACTCAATATCTTGCAGCAATTTTAATAAATCCTGAGCTGTCCATGAGCATGTGCACTCAATACGTATGACTTGATTACTAAACCAAGTTTGCTCTTTTATGCCTTGTGGCTCTGTTACATACGTTGGTGATACGGCGCATATTTTTATACCTCGTGTTGCTTCTAGCATACTGATTGCATCATTTAAATGTTTTGCAGTATCTCCTTCATTAGAACCAAGCCCTACATATGCAATGGTTAAGTGTTTATTATTTGGCATTTAATCTACCAGTTATATTGTCACGTATCCATTTAGAGTCAAGCCATTCTAGCGGGGTAACTTCAACCCCTCCGACTAAAATACCAAAATGCAAATGATCGCCAAAAGCCATGCCGGTTTCACCTGTAGTGCCAAGGGTATCACCTTTTTTAAGCAAATCTCCAACTTGTGCTTTGATTTCAGTTAAGTGTGAATACAGTGACATAAGGCCAAGGCCGTGGTCCAGCACCACAAGATTGCCATAAATGCCAAGCTCTCCAGCAAAAATTACCTTACCATTATTTGATGCCGGTATAGGTGCTTGCTTTACTGATGCTAAGTCAAATCCAAGGTGCGACTGTTGGTCAACAACCTCTCCATTATAAACGTAGGTGCGATGGTCGCCATAGCCTGCCCGTGATGCTGCACGTGGTAAACGCATAAATAAGCCTTTCCACAAACTTACAGTTCCGGTATTGCTTGATATGTGATGCAAAAATTCAGCATTTGCATGACGTATATCTTTATTTATTATTATAAAACGCTCAAATGGTGTTGCATTACTTGGTACTAAATTTGATAAACGCTGACTCAATTTGTCCAAGAAATTATCAGTAATTTTAATGGTATCTTCTTTGAATTTCCTATTTATTGCATGAACTCTTAAAGTATTGGTGGTAACATTTCCTGCCAAATCTCTTGCAGTAATTTTAGGTAAAAATTGTTTGGTAGTTAAATAGTGAGGAAAGGCAAAATAGCAAATGTAACTACCATCATCTTGTTTAAAACCGGTAAAAAACTTATCGTCTACCATAACACCAGTATGTTCCACATCTTCATTTATGCTGTACCTAATTACTGCACTGCCACCACGTCGAACATTGGGGGGAATAGTGGTTACGCTAATACGTGGTGGTTCTGTATCAAGGCGCATGGGAATTTTTATTGTATTACTGTTGCCAAGGCCAAAGCTTGCAAGTGATGCATCAAGTGCCTTAATTTCAAGCTCAAATGCTCCTTCACGAACAGGACTGTTTTTTAAGGTAAAACTGGTGCTATCTTCCTGCTTATACGGTGAAAAAGTTTTGGAAAATATTTCTGTACGTTGATTTTGCACGTGTACTGCAACAATAACGGAACGCACTCCAGCTGGGTCATTAAGTGCAATGGTTATAGGCAAGTCAGGTGAAACACGCCCTGTATTTGGGCTAATGGTTATAGTTGGGCCGTCCATATCGCTAAAAAATAAATAACCACCATAAATTGTGGAAGTAAGTACAAATAGTATAAAGAGAGTTGAGATAGTTTTTTTGATTTTCATATAAAGCCTATATTTCAGTAAGAAAATTATGGTGTTTTGGGTCTCGCCACTTTGGCAAATTGCCCGTATTATTGATTAAACATGCATGCAATCATTATATCATCTTAAGATTACCAATTTTTACACAACCATTATACATTATTGCAAGCATTATATCAATCTAGATAGTGTCGTCAAATTGCGCCTTTTGGGTTTTCTCTGCGTCAGATTTCACGAGCGTTTTCAGTTATATGTCTCTATACACTCCCTCAAAGCTCGTTCATCTTCCTTGATAAAACTCAAAAATGTGCAATTTGACGACACTATCTAGTAAATTTACACAATTCTTAAAGTAAAATTTTTTATTTA
>CAYJPT010000021.1:0-22466 GCA_964372165.1 uncultured Desulfovibrionaceae bacterium
TTAAATTTAAACATACACTTGAATAATTTCTATTCATATTGAACTTAAGGAAATGTCACAATTGCCTACTTTGTAAGGAAACGCACAATATATTTTTTAACTTGTTGATTTAATCTGCGTTTCCTTATGGAAATGCTGATTTATTCTGCAAGCAGAATAAATCATAACTATGAAAGAACATATATTTAAAATTTTAAGGAAACAAAGAGGTATAACATGCAAGACGCTTTAGTATTAGTAATTGTAGCAGTGGCAGGAGCTTTTGTTTTTTATAAACTCAGATCAAGTGCCAAGTCTGGTAAATGCTCAGGGGGTTGTGGCGGTAATTGCGGTAAAGACAAAGATGAAAAGATTAAACAATAAAAAAAACAATTTTGCGCAGCACAAAAAGAGCTAAAACTTACTTTGCGTTGCGCAGAATTGTTCTTTTAAAAAACGCTGTTAGCCGACACTTGAAAATTTACTTTTTTTGCATCATGAAATCACCCAAAATTCACATTGCATGCCATACTTTTGACAATTTTTCTGGTTTACCTTAGCTACAAAAACATTGTTTACAAATACTATATTAAATCTGTAATTACAACAAATTGTATGATTTTTCAGTTTTGACTAAGTAAAGGTTCTAGCAGCAGATGTATTTTGCACATTGATGCAAGAAGCACATATTGCAACACTATAATTTACTTTGAAGCATCTGAATTTAAAGTCAAAGGCAACCATATGCCTTTATGATTAAATGCTGCAACTACATTAACTTGCTTAGCATATTGTTTTTCAGGAATCAGTAAATATACTGGTCTACTTAAATTATCTAAAATAAAAACTTTATCACCATAGCGTGCCGCAAGTACTACGTGCATACCTTTATTTATATTATCCCGTAAAAATATTACCCACAAATCCTCACTTGACCATGAAAAATACTGTAATGCAAAATATTTACTTAATGCATAATCTTCACAATCTCCAGCTCGCTTGCTTAAAAATTCTTCGGGCGTTGCCCAATATTCTTCTGTATTATAAGTGTAAGCATCCTTACGTGAGGGAATACTATTAAAAAACCCATTGATGCTGCGCAGTTTTTTGATAGGATCCATTTTTGGCAAAAGCCTGCTTAAATTTGACCACTGTTCTTTATGCGCTGCTGGCAAGGGAATATTTTTAATATCAAAAACATCTTGTTTATGCCTAGTTACAGTATCACTCCACTTTGAGTTTATTTTTGCAAAAAGTGGTGGCAATTCAGCAACATCCACTAAAACGAGTTCACGCTGTAAAATGTTTAACCTTGGAGCATCTTTGGCAATACGCACACTAACAGTTTCCGCAGCATTTACAAAACAGCTCAATCCGTGCAAAAAAGCAATTACCAAGGCTAATATGCTCAATTTAGATTTAGGAAAGATATTTTCTTTCAAGCTAAGCTCGCTTTTTATCATTAAATAATAATATGATAACCGTGACAACTATTAGTACAGCTCCAAGCCACCCAAAACCAGAGAAGCTCTCACCCCAAATAAACCAAGCTGCTATTGTAGCCACCACAGGTTCTATAGTAGCAAGCACAGCTGCTTTTGTAGGGTTTAGGCGTTTAATACCCTCGCAATAAGCCCAATAAGCTATATACGTACTCATAAAGGCAATGCCTAATATGGCAAGCCAAGCTGACATGCCTAAGCTAAAGCTCAGATTAGCAAAAGGTAAGATACATAAAGCTGCTACTAATGAACTATAACCATATAATGTGAAAGGACTATAGTGAGAAGTGTATTTTTTTGTCACAATATAGTGAGTGGCATACAAAAATCCTGACAATAAACCAAAAACTATACCCATGAAAGGTAGTCCGCTTTGTGCAAGGTTACCCCCTACAAGTTCAGAGCTCGCCGCATCACTTACAGTGTCGACACCAGAAATGCTGATTAACATTACTCCAATTAAGGCCAGCGCAATAGCAAGCAAAGTAATAGGAGTAAAGCGCAATCCAAAAAATATACGTGAGAAAACTGCCACCCAAGCTGGGGCTGTATACAAAAGCACAGAGGCCAGCGGTGCACCACCATCACGCACAGCATATTGATAGGCTGCAAAAAAACTGGCAATAGAAAAAATTCCAAACAAACAAAATACCAATCCATCTTTACGTGAATGAATTCGTAAATCACGTATATAGGCTGCATGCATCAACATAAAGAGGCCGCCAAGTAAAGCCCGCCAGAATGCCACATCAAGCGGAGCTAACCCTTCACTCATAGCAATGCGTCCAAGTATACCCAGAAAACCCCAACAAGTTGCTGCTATAAGAATAAAGAAATACCCGGCATACATATGCATAAATCTTTCCTATGAACTTACTGTGTGCTCAACCAGAATTTGTTCCAAAGCAAGCAAAAAGGCATCAAGTTGCGCTTGCTCCACTGTGAGGGCCGGCAAAAGTCGCAAAACTGTCCCTTGAGTCAAATTACATATAAAACCTTTATCAAGCAAAGCCTCCCACACAGCCTGCCCATCAAAAGTCAAATCTATACCAAGCATTAGGCCTTTACCGCGTACTTCTTTAATAGTTCCAGGCACTCTCTGACCAAGAGCCTGCGTTTTTTGCATAAAGTCATTACCTAGCTCGTATGCTCTTTGTGCAATATTATCACGAAGTAAGATTTCAATGCACTTATCTGCAACTGCCGCTGCCAAAGCATTACCACCAAATGTAGTTGCATGGCTACCAGCCTCAAAGCCAACAGCTACGGCATCCGTAGCCAAAATTGCCCCCATGGGCATACCATTGGCAAGTCCTTTTGCCATGCTCAAAATATCAGGCTTCACATCAAAATGTTGAAAAGCCCAAAACTTTCCACTTCGGCACAGTCCGGCCTGTACTTCATCCACCATAAATAGAATATCTTTCTCTCTGCAAAGTTGCTCAATCGCTTCAACGTAATCCTTAGACATTGGTCTTACGCCACCTTCGCCTTGAATAACTTCAAGCAAAATACCAGCACTTTGCGGAGTAATGGCAGCACGCAAAGCATCCATATCGCCCCAAGCCACTTGCACAAATCCACTAGGCATTGGCATAAAACCATCTTGAAAGCGTGCTTGCCCCGTAGCTGCAACAGTAGCTAAAGTACGACCATGAAAGCATCCGTTTAATGTGATAATTTCATAAGCATCTCGATTTTTAACTTTTTGCATATACCTACGAGCAAGCTTAATCAGAGCCTCATTAGCCTCAGCTCCAGAATTACAAAAAAAAGCCTTATCCATATGGCAAGTTAAAAGCAGCTTCTCAGCTAAGTTTAATTGCTCTTCTTGATAAAATAAATTACTCACATGCCATAATTTATGGGCTTGTGCGCTTAAACAGTCTGCAAGCTCTTCATTGCAATGCCCAAGACCCGTAACGGCAATACCTGCAAGCAAGTCAATATATTCCTTATCATCAGCATCCCAAAGCAAAGAACCTTTCCCACGAACAACAGATATAGGGTAACGCCCATAGGTGCGAAAAAGCAAAGCTTCTTCTCTTTGCTTAAGGTTATTAAATTTTTCTGAAGTGTTTAACATATTTTCTCCCATATCAATTTAATCTAGTGCAAAATGGCATTTCATACATTTGTTTATTGCAACTTTACAAACTAATTTTAAAAAGTATTAGATTGATGAATTGAGTTGTTTTCAGCAGGATTTTTAATCTTTACCAGTATGCCCAAAACCTCCCCCTCCACGATCTGTGCTATCAAGGTTTTGGCATATTTGTATTTGTGCATGTAATACAGGTTGGAATACAAGCTGTGCTATGCGTTCACTGGGCACAATCACTTGCTCTTCAAGGGAGGTGTTTAATAAAACCACTATAATTTCACCACGGTAGTCATTATCTATTACCCCAACACCTTGAGCTACTGTAAGTCCACGTTTAGCCCCAAGTCCACTACGAGAATAAACAAAGCCTGCAACATTATCCGCCAATGGCTGTATGGCAATACCTGTAGGCACTGCAACACGATGGCCTGGCTTAATGATATGTTTATCCATATCAATACATGCGCGCAAATCCATACCAGCGGCATTGCATGTAGCATAACTTGGTCCGCCATTGTACATACTTTCAGCCAGAGGATTCATGTAACACACACGTACAAAAAAAGGGGTATTATTTGACATAGTACATTCTATTCCAAAAGAGTTCAAAGCGCAATATTTGTAATAGTGCAAAACTATTTCTTAATATTCCAGTGTAGGTGATTTTAATTACATGCAATTTTAATTTTATTATTTAATCATTCGCTGTTGTTTTTATATGAGAAGTATTTTAAAATTTGCATTTGCATCATCTTTGCTTATTGCTTATGCATTATGACAACCTAGTATGCCCTTTATTGGCTACACATATATTTTATAACTTTTTTGTCATGAGGATTTTTTATGCTGCAAGGTTTTTTTTATGCCATAGTTGCCGCATGCACCTTTGGGCTTATCCCTCTGTTCACTGTACCCCTTATGCAAAGCGGACTTGAGGCTACATCTATACTATTTTTCCGCTTTGGCTTTTCGGGATTAATTATAATGATTATAGCCTTTATTAGCGGTCATACTTTACGAGTTAGCTTAAAAGATTTTGGAAAATTTTTAATAATAGGTTTTTGCTATGCTCTTAGTGCTGTAACTTTTTTCTGGGCTTTTAACTATATGGATACCGGCATCGTTGCAACAGTGCAATATTGCTATCCAATTTTTGTAGTGTGGGCTATGGTTGCTTTTTTTGGCGAACGCTTCCACCTATCGACCCTAATTGCTGCAATTTTCATTTGTATTGGTGTAGCAGTTTTTTCACTTCAAGACACCGCTGAGGTGGAAGTTAACTTTATAGGCATGGCCTTAACTATCTTTTCTGCAACGCAAATGGCTCTTTATGTTATTGGCATTCAAGTGTTTAATTTTGAAACAAAGGATTCAATGACTACCAGCATGTATATTATGATTTGCGGGGCCACCTTTGCAGGTATATTTGCCATTTATGAAGGTAGCATAACCTTACCAACTCAAGCTAGCCAATGGACAGACCTTGCCCTACTAACATGTATTACCGGTGTAATATCTACTTCAGCTCTTGTACGTGCGGTTAAATATGTGGGTCCGTCATTAGCCTCTATCTTAGGCGGAATCGAGCCTGTAACAGCTATGCTTGTTGGAATGTGGGCATTTAATGAAACCTTGACCACTGGTAATATTATTGGATCACTTTGTATTATTGGTGCAGTAACATTTGTGGCTGTGCATACACATCTTAAGCAATCAAAAAATACAATAACACCTTAAAGCATGGCAAATAAATCATATTTGCAAGGATTTTTTTTTATGATATAATGAAAATGTGGTTAACATTTAGCATATTCCCCCTATAGATATGCCTTATCGGTCCTCCTACCGATATAAGTTATATCACATGACTGGTTCTGCGTCCCCCAGCAGAACCAGTTTTATGAAATGTCTATCCATTAAAATTTTTTTGCGCTTATCAAGCTTTGAGCTATCAACTAAGTCAATATAAAAAATCAGACTATGCAAAAAATATATGCAATGATTTACATAGTCGCAAGTGAACAATGGCATTGCTATTCGCAAAATATCCATAAGATAAGAGTCCGACACAATTATTTTTTTATCAAACTTTGACCATTAGTTTAAAATATATTTTAAACAAAAGAACCTGGAGTGCAATAGTTTGAAAATACATTTTGAGCATCGACCACGGCATTCTAATTTCAAATTTATGTATAAGATATTTTATTTGAACAATGTAAATGTATGAGGTTGGGGAAGGTTTTTTGAGCAATTTGCTGCGACGGAGCGTATGCGCAGGTGCTGCAACGCGAAAAAAACTTTACCGAACCGCATATATTAGCTTTTAAATTCACAAATTACAATGCCGTGGAGCATCGACTGTTAATTTACAATTCGGCTTGATTCTTAACAACAACTAAGCTAAACTAAGCCGAACTTTGTTAATAAAACAATCATAATTATTTGTTTTTTAAAATGGAATCACTATGGACGGAAGTACCATTACACCTGTATCTTCAATTGACTCACAAGCAATGCTACCCTCTACATCATTCATGGCTTTAATTCTAGGGTTACGCCCTATGCTAGAGCGTTATGAAACACTACGACCAACTGATAGTCCATGGGATTTTGCTAATTTAGCTCTACGCACACTTGGTGTATTTTCTATAAATGAAGGTGAATTACTTGAAAATACATTACCTAAATCCGGACCATTAATAGTGTACGCCAATCATCCCTTTGGTGGCATTGAAGGTCTAATTATGGCGGCCAAATGTGGCATATTACGCCCGGATTTCAAACTTCTTGCAAACCGCATGCTATTTCATATTCCAGAACTACGCCCCATGATTATACCCATCAATGTGGCTGCCAATTCACAAAAAGAAAATTTGTCCGCAGTACGTGCGGCCCTGCGACATGTTGAAGCTGGCGGTGCAATTGGCTTATTTCCATCAGGAGTAGTATCACATTGGAATATAAAAAAAATGAGTATACTTGAACCAGAATGGTACTCCTTGTGCGGAAGGCTTGCACGCATACCAAACGTCAATGTTGTTCCCATGTTTTTTAAAGGAACCAACAGTGCTTTCTTTCACATAGCTGGTTGCATGCACCCTATGCTGCGCACTTTTCTTTTGCCGCGTGAATTATGGCGCATGCGTGGACGCACAGTACGATATATTGTTGGTAAAACCATAGACAAAAAACTTTTAGCAAGCTTTGCTGATGACAAAGGACGCACTGCACATATGCGAATACGCTGTGAGCAGCTTAATACTAAAAACAATGCTTTGCCTAAAATATGGCATACCCCCATTGATAAAGCATACAATGCCAGCACATTAAATGCGGAAGTAGAAAAATTTACACAAGTGCCTTTAGTCACAGATGGAAATTATGTCATTTTTTCTATTAAAGGCAATCAATCAAAAGCTATTTTGCATGAGATTTGTCGATTAAGAGAAAAAACCTTTCGCTTAGTTGGTGAAGGATCAGGCAAAGGCCGTGACATTGATCATTTTGACATAAATTATACACATCTTGTGCTTTGGGATAAATTAAAAAACTGCCTTGTGGGAGCGTATCGTGTACGATGTTTTGAACAAGCACAAGCACAGGAAATTATACCTAATTTGTATACATGGTCTTTATTTGCCTACAAGACTGAGTTTTTTGACCACTGCAAAAAATCAATGGAACTTGGAAGAGCCTTTGTAACACCTGAATACCAGCGCGATTATGAACCTTTAATGCTTTTGTGGAAGGGCATCGGACGTTTAATCTATCAAGAAAAAATCCGTACTCTATTCGGGCCATGCAGCATAGGGCTTGGCTATGCTCCTGCATCAGCTTACATACTAAGGCAATATCTTATAAAAAACCATTGGCATGACATTTTAGCATCGCTGGTACAGGGTAGACGTGCACCTGCAAACATTACTGGACCCAACATGCCTGACGTGCAAGGTTTGGACTATAATGCCTGCAACAGAGCAGTAAAAGATATTGAGGGTGATAAGGGCTTACCTATTTTATTTAAGCATTATCTCCAGCTTGGTGGTCGCATAGCTGCTTTCCATGAAGACAGATCTTTTGGAACACTTGATGCTCTATTAGTGGTGGACATTGCCAAAACGCCTGAAAAGATATTACTTCGCTATCTTAATCCTGAAGAGTTGCAAAAGCTATACGCTTCATATGACATATAAAACTTAAATATAAATTTTTATAGCCATAGCCTGAATCGAAATTATTTTTTTGCACAATTTATTGTGTACAGTTTATTTGTAGATAGCAAATTTTGCAAATCAACCTCGATATTAAAAATTTACTAGTTTGCTTTTCCTTTAATTTTTTACTTATTATTCACCTTTGCAACACCATATTTTTCTTTTGTGATAATTTGCATTAGATTTCAAAACGCACTCAAATTTTTTTTGCATAGTTTTACATTGTTTGAAGCGTAACCTTAAAACATAAGCTACTGAATTAACATTTTTACTATAATAGGAGATGGCATGTCTATGCGTATGCCCATTGTGGCAGGTAAGTTTTATGAGGCCAACAAAGAGGCCTTGTGTAATTATGTACAAAGCACAGTGGATGATGCCTTAAATAAGCAAGTCAAAAACAAAAACTCTGCTCATGCAAAGCTTGTATTATTACCGCATGCTGGGCATTTTTTTTGCGGGCATGTCATAGCACAAACTCTCTCTTGTGTTGAGCTACCAGATACACTCATTTTACTTGGCCCTAATCACGCAGGAAAAGGCGAAAATTTAGCCGTGTGGCATGAAGGTTTTTGGCAAACTCCGCTTGGGGCTATAGCCGTAGATGATGCAATTGCAAGACAAATATTGCAAAGTAACGGTGGATTTGTGGCAGATCAAAAAGCACATGTATTTGAACATTCTTTAGAAGTGATTTTACCATTCTTGCAACATAAGTTACCAGATTTACGTATAGTACCGATTAGTATAGGGGGACGTGACTTAAACCTTTTAAAAACTGCAGGACAAGCCCTTGGAGAAGCTATTGCAAAACTTGAAAATCAGGGGCAACAAGTAGCCATTATTGTTAGTTCAGACCTACACCATTTTTCTGACCATAACACGACGCTTAGCCTTGATAGACTTGCCCTAAATGCTTTTATGAAATTTGACCCCCAAGTTTTAGCGCAAGTTGTTGCAAAAAATAAAATAAGTATGTGTGGAGTATGTCCCGCAATTGTATCCTTATATGCTTTAAAAAAACTTGGTAAAGAATTTAGTTGTGAGCTTATAAACCACACAACTTCTTACGAAATGAGTCAAGATGCGAGCAGAGTTGTTGGCTATGCCGGCCTTTTTGTGAAAGAAAACACTTGCAAAAAGCAATAAACTCATGCATAAATTGTAAAGTGTTTGGATATGCAGACTAAAATTAAAATTTTTTGGAGGTATTATGTCCCAGCAAGAGACAAGCGTTGTCATAGACAAAGCTAAATCATCTTGGTCAGATTTATGGACTAAGGAAGATTATTGGGCCATATGGCTAGGATTGGCTTTTGTATTTCTAGGTCTTAATTTGTATGTATTTAGCTTCACAGATGCAGATAAAAAAGCAGCTATGGATAAGATTACCAAAGCTGAAGCCATTATGACTGCTGAAGCGAGCAAAGCGCCATTTAAAACTGTCGCATGGTACGAAGCTCAAGCTACAAAAAAAGTAAAATTTAAATCTTCTGAATTTGGCAACACTTTCAAGTCTTATATGAAAGGCCCAAGCCGTTGGTCTAATAACCCAATGTCTGCCTTTGTACTTGACGAAGCTGGTGCAAAAGCTATTAATGACAAAGCCAAGCCTGCCGCTGATAAGGCTCGCGCCGCTGCTGATAGCATTAAACAAAAGGCACTTGAAGCCGAAGCAGCAGCAGGTGCAGCTAAATTCGAAAATAAAGAGCTTAACGATGCAGCAGACAAGCTAGTTACTGATTGGCGTGGTGCTGAACGTAAAGCTTCATCAGCAGCATCCAAAGCCAAAGTAAAACCTTACAATATCATCACAACTTTACCGATTATGATGATTATTTTAGCTGTAATTTTCAGTGTTGGCATGGGCTTTATGGGACATAATATTCCTAAGTTCATTGCTGGTTTTATAGGTTTGTTTTTGTTTACAGTGTTTGCCTTAACCCTTGGTAACCAAATGGACATGCGCTATTGGGGCATTGGTACAGAGGCATGGGCTATTATTTTAGGCATGCTCATCGCTAATACTGTTGGCACTCCAAACTTTATAAAACCTGCACTACAAGTAGAGTACTACATTAAAACAGGTCTTGTATTACTTGGCGCTGAAATTTTGATGGATAAAATCATAGCCATTGGTATTCCCGGGCTATTTGTAGCTTGGGTTGTTACACCTATCGTGCTAATCACCACGTATATCTTTGGACAAAAAGTCCTTAAAATGCCTTCCAAAACATTAAACATAACAATTTCTTCTGACATGTCTGTGTGCGGAACTTCAGCAGCTATTGCAACAGCCGCAGCTTGCCGTGCGAAAAAAGAAGAATTGACCCTTGCAGTTGGTATTTCACTTTTATTTACAGCCATTATGATGATTGTTATGCCAGCTGTCATTAAAGCTGTTGGCATGCCAGCAGTACTTGGTGGTGCATGGATTGGTGGTACAATTGACGCAACAGGTGCTGTGGCAGCAGCAGGCGCATTCCTTGGTGAAAAAGCCATGTATGTAGCTGCAACCATTAAGATGATTCAAAACGTACTTATTGGTGTGACTGCTTTTGGTGTAGCTGTTTACTGGGTAACCAAGGTAGACCGCGTTGAAGGCACTGAAGTTGGCCTTATGGAAATTTGGCATCGTTTCCCCAAATTTGTACTTGGCTTCTTAGCAGCATCTATTATTTGCTCCTACATTTCAGGTCAACTAGGTTCAGATATGAGCCAAGGCTTATTAACTGCAGGAACAATTAAAAGCTTAACATCACCTTTACGTGGTTGGTGCTTTAACCTATCTTTCGCAGCTATTGGTCTTGCCACTAACTTCCGTGAGCTAACACACTACTTCAAGGGTGGTAAGCCGGTTATTCTTTATATCTGCGGACAAAGCTTTAACCTTGCCTTAACATTAACTATGGCATATATTATGTTCTACTTGGTATTCCCTGAAATTACCGCTAGAATCTAAACCATAGTATTTAAGTTATATTATTAAGGGAGTGTGCTTTGTACACTCCCTTTCTTCTTACAAAAGGAATTAAATGCGTTCATTAAGCCGCTTGTTGATTTATAAAATTGAACAAGACTTAAAATTTAGAGCTGAATGAGCATGCTTTACATAAATTTTTTGAATGCCTATGAATTGGGTCAGTAAAGGAAATGCTGATTTATTCTGCAAGCAGAATAAATCAGAAAGGCACACTGCCCTCATTCGCCCTATGGGACACAAAAAAGCGTGGTTTTTTGCTCTCATTCGGCGTGCAAAGTAGGCACAACTGCCTACGTTATAAGGAAATGCACAATATGTTTTTTGACTTGTTGATTTAATCAGCGTTTCCTAAAGTAGTTTACAATTTTTCACCATAGAGATTTGCATCATGAAAAAAAACAAATTAGTTGAATTTACAAAATTAATTGGGGCTTTATTTTTTATTTGGGTCATGATTTGGAAAGTTACACCCATTTTAGTAGACAATATCCCAGCCCTAGCACTTTATGGAAAAGTCGCAGAGGAAAATGATATCATGCCAAGCGCACTATACTATAATGATGTTCCAGTAACTATGGATGCTGAGCGAAATAATCGAGATACAATACGCTTTTTACCACATGGTGGAAAAAGCAATTAAGAAAGCAATTTCATTTTTTTAGAGTTAATATTGATTGAAGCATATTTTTATATTTAAACATATTTTAGCTTGAATATGCTAGTACTTTTGAAAAATTTTGCCAAACTCTACCTTTGTAACCTATCAAGAATGCGTAAGGAAGCAGCTTCTCGCACATGGCTGGTTTGAATATGCTCAATACCATCTAAATCTGCTATGGTTCGTGCAATGCGAATAATTCGCACAAGTGATCTGGCAGATAAGCCAAGGTTGCGCTCTAGTTGCCCTAAAAGCTTCTCAGATTCAGCATTAAGTTCGCAATATTTTTCTTGCAAAACCCCACTTAGCACTGCATTGCACGTACACGATGTTTTAGCATATCGCTTTGATTGAATATCTCGTGCTTTTAGCACACGTTGCCTAATATAAGCTGAGCTACCTTCTGCATCAGTTTTATTACGAAAATCTTCATATGCTACAGCAGACAGTTCGATATGTAAGTCTATGCGGTCAAGCAAAGGGCCAGAAAGTTTATTTTTATATCTTTCTAATTCTTGTGTTGTGCAAGTACAGGCATGTGCTGAGTCACCTAAATAACCGCAAGGGCAAGGATTCATGGCGGCAACCATCATACATTGTGCTGGTAAAGTTACCGACTGGCTTGCTCTTGAAATTGTGACAAGACCATCTTCTAAGGGTTGGCGCAAAACTTCAAGGGTAGATTTTTTGTATTCTGGTAATTCATCTAAAAATAATACCCCACAGTGACTTAAACTCACTTCACCAGGGCGAGGTATATTACCACCGCCTATTAAGGCAACATCAGAAATAGTGTGATGTGGCGCACGAAATGGCCTAATACGCATAAGACCATTATTTAATGGTAATTTTCCAGCAACACTATATACCTTTGTTACCTCAAGGGCTTCTTCAAAACTTAATGGTGGCAATATAGACGGCAAGCGTTTAGCAAGCATGCTTTTACCACAACCAGGTGGTCCAATGAGTAAAATATTGTGCCCGCCTGCTGCTGCAATTTCTAATGCACGCTTAGCGGACATCTGCCCCTTTACATCTGAAAAATCATAAGTATAAGATTGCGCACTTTCAGGAATTTCTTTTGCTATAGTACATTGAGCATGCTCTGGTTCAAGTAGCATGGATATGCATTCATTTAAATCATTAGGGGCAAAAACTGACAAGCCATCTACCACAGCACCTTCCTGTGCATTGCTTGGCGAAACAACTATACCCTTTGCATCCTGGTTACGTGCTAAAATAGCCATTGGCAAAGTTCCGGGAACTGACTTCAAAGCACCAGTTAATGAAAGTTCTGCGGCAAAAAACCAACCTTCTAAACATGCAGCAGGAATGACTTTTGCTGCCGCCAATAGTCCAAGTGCCAATGGTAGGTCATAGCCTGCACCAGCTTTACGCCTGTCTGCTGGGGCAAGATTTACAGTTATACGTGAAGGCGGTAACTTATAGCCACAGCTACGTAGTGCTGTAAATACGCGCTCTTTTGCTTCGCGCACAGCGCCCTCAGCAAGACCAACCATTGTAAAGGCTGGAATGCCTTGCCGTGTAATATCAACTTCAATATCAACACGTAATGCATCTACACCATGCAAGCTTGCACTAGCCAAATTAACAATCATAATATTACTATTCTACAAGCTTAAACATACGATTCCAGCGTATATTCGATAGGTTTTGGGCAGACCAATATATGCGCCAAGCTTTACCGGCAATGGCTGATTTTTCAACAGTACCCCAAAAACGTGAGTCTTGAGAGTTATCTCTATTATCACCCATGACAAAATATTCACCTTGAGGGACAGTATAGGGACCAAAAATATCTCTGGTTGGGAATATGCTAGTTTGATCAGCTTTTACAATATAATCTTCGTGTATAGGTTCGCCATTTCTAAAAAATTGTTTGTTTTTTAGCTCTATTACATCTCCAGGTAAACCGACAACACGCTTGATATAATCAAGGCTTGGATCTTTTGGGTACTTAAAAACTATAATGTCACCATATTCAGGGTCTGGGCCATCAATAGCATAACTTGAACTAAATGGCCACTTTACCCCATAAGAAAACTTGGTTACTAACAAATGATCCCCAACTTGCAAAGTTTCAAGCATAGATTCAGATGGAATCTTAAATGCTTGAACAAGAAAAGTTCTGATAATCAAAGCTAAAATAATAGCTATGGCAAAAGCTTCAATATACTCACGAAACATAGATTTTTTTTTAGATGAAGAAATATAATCATTCATAACTTTACCTTTTTGAAATTAATAAATTATTTTAAATTTCATGTAAAAACTACACAAAAATTTTAATATATCTCTTTTATAGTACCACCGGCCAAAACTTGTCCAGAGTCATTATAAAGTGCTGCTACTTGACCACATGCTGTAGGATTTTGTGAATTTTGAAAGTCAATACGCACATTATCCCCAACAAAACTTACGCGGGCACAAGCAGGACTTTGCCTATAGCGTACACGCACATAAATATCCTGCGGCCAGTGTTTCGGCTCTACAAAATAATTCACTTCACTTACAACACAAGACCTTAATTCAAGCTCACTTGCAGTAGCAAGTACCAGTGTATTACTGCTTTGTACTTTACTGCAAACATATAGTGGCTCCTTCCACGCAATACCAAGACCACGCCGTTGCCCTTCAGTATATTGCCACAAACCTTTATGTTTTCCAAGTACAGACGCCTGCCCTTTTAGCACTATTGGCCCTTGCTTGGGAAGCTCCATTCCCCTTGCTATGGCTTCATCTTGCAAAAATGGTCGATAGGCATCTTGTGGAACAAAGCAAATTTCTTGGCTTTCTTTCACAATGGGTACTTTAATGTTACGTTTATGTAAGTATTCTATAATAAATTTCTTTTCCACATTGCCAAGTGGGAAAATAGTATTTTTGAGGTGGCTTTTAGGTACAAGAGCTAAAAAATAACTCTGGTCTTTGCGTTCATCAACACCCTTTGCTAAACAATTTTCAGATATATCGTTACTACTTTGCGCATAATGCCCAGTTGCAAATAACTCTGCACCAAGCTTTAAAGCTGCTTCATAAAGCAATCCAAACTTAATGTGTTTATTACACCAAGCACATGGATTCGGTGTTAAACCATCAAGATATGACTTTATAAATGGATTAATTACCAATGCATCAAATTCATTACGTACATCTAAAATATGTAAAGGGATTTGCCTACTTGCGCATAATTCTCGCAAACCATCTGTTGGAGAATTAAGCAAGGTTGGCAAAAAAAGACCATGTAAGGCAATGAGTTTGTGCCCTTGCTCATGTAGGCTAATTAAGGCATATAGTGAATCTGCGCCGCCACTTACGGCAACGGCAATGCGTCCCATTTATAAAATTTGGTTTAAGAATTGCTTTAAGCGCGGCGCACGTGGTGAAGCAAAAATTTGATCCGGTGATCCTTCTTCCACAATTTGCCCTTGATCCATAAAAATAACCCGATCTGCAACGGTGCGTGCAAAGCCCATTTCATGGGTGACGCAAACCATTGTCATGCCATCTTCTGCAAGATTAACCATTACATCAAGCACTTCACCAACCATTTCTGGGTCAAGTGATGACGTTGGCTCGTCAAAAAGCATGATATCAGGTTGCATGGCAAGAGCTCTAGCTATAGCCACACGCTGTTGTTGACCACCTGAAAGCATAGCAGGAAACACATTTGCTTTTTCGCTAATACCTACTTTTTTCAATAATACGAGGGCTTGTTCCTCTGCATCAGCCTTACTAATACCACGTAGCTTTATTGGGCCCATAGTAAGGTTTTGCAAAACAGTCTTATGTGGAAAGAGATTAAATTGTTGAAAAACCATACCCACATTTTGGCGTATTTTATTAATGTCATGCTCACGTGAATTAACATCTAAACCTTCAACTAAAATAAGACCTTTGTCTATTTCTTCAAGGCGATTAATGGAACGCAATAATGTAGACTTGCCAGAGCCAGAAGGACCTATAATAACAACACGTTGGCCTGAGTGAATATCAAGGCTTACATCTTGAAGTGCAGGAAGCTCTCCAAAATATTTCCATACGTGCCGTATGCTTATGATGGCATTATTATTTTCGTTTGTCATAATAGTTTAATCTTGCTTCCATTACACTGACACACTTTGATAAAAGTAGCGTAATAATTAAATATATCAGGGCAATTATAGTATAGGTTTCAAAGTATAAATACGTTTTAGCAGCAAAGCTACGCCCACGTTGCATAAGGTCAGGCATAGCCATAACTGAAACTAAAGAAGTATCTTTAAGCATAGCGATGCATTCATTACCTACAGGAGGCAATATTGTACGCCAAGCTTGGGGTAAAATCACTAAAAACATAGTTTGAAAACGATTAAATCCCAAGGAGCGAGCAGCTTCCATTTGCCCCTTAGGTATGGCTAAAATACCGGCTCTAAAAACTTCGCCCATATATGCACCATAGCAAAAGCTAATGGCAATGACAGCAGAGGCAAGCCCACTTACATTGAGAAATTTAGCAAGCGCGTAGTAAATATAAAATATTTGTACAAGTAATGGAATACCACGAATCACTTCAACATAGGTTGAAGCAACAAGGTTAATTATTCTATTGCGAGAAATACGCCCAAGACCGGTCAAAAGCCCTAAGGGGATAGCACAAGCTATGGATAGCATAGTCACTTGAAATGTAACCAAAAGCCCATCAGGCAAAAAAGCTATAATTTCAAGATAAGGCTCAGGCCACATCATGCATAAACAAATTAATGCAATAATAGCCCCTGCCAAAGCAATGGACCATGCATTGACAAGCCGCCACTCTTTTGGGTCAGGAATAGAGGCGCCATCAGTTACTAAGATACTGATATTTCCAGGTTGTGCGGCTGGCTTTTGAGGATTATGTTCATGCATGTTTAAGCCCCTCTGCAAAGCTTTTTACTATGGTAAAATAGCACAAGCACTTAGAAATAAATGCTTGTGCTAAAACGATATGTTTACTATTCAGCGCCCATCCACTTAATCTTTAGCTCTTTTTCAATGCCTTTTTCTTTTACAAGCTTGATACCTGCATTAAGCATTTTTACAATTTCGTCATTACCTTTTTTCACTGTAAAGCCATAATATTCAGCTTCAGGAGTTTGCAAAACAACCTTAAACTTATTAGTAAAGTCCTGTTGTTTATTGGCATAATATTTAGCAACTGGGTCATCACACATTACAGCATCAATGCGACCATTGGCCATATCTTGCATAGCTAGGCCTACATCTTCATATTCACGTATGGTAGCGCCAGTTTTGGCTTTTTCCATAACAAAAATACCAGTAGTACCGATTTGGCCCCCTACTTTTTTGCCTTTTAAATCAGCAAGGCTTTTTACAGGAGAATCTTTTGGGACTATAAGAGCTTGATAAATTTCACAATATGGGTCAGAAAATGAAAATTGTTTTTGACGCTCAGGAGTAATAGTTACAGAGGATGCAACAATATCATAATTGCCAGCTGCAACACCTGCAAAAATACCATCCCATGCAATATTTTTAATCTCAAACTTTACGCCAACCTCTTTGGCAATAGCACGCAAATAATCACTAGAATAACCCATTATTTGCTTTTTATTATCTAAAAATTCCATGGGCGGCCATGTACCATCAGAAGCAACAGTGTAAGTTTTTTCTGCAGCTTGAGCCACACTAGACATCATACCAAGTGTTAAAATAACAGCCAATAAATAGCGCATCATTTATAATCCCCCTTAAAATGTTTATGTAAGCAGTATCCATTACTAAAAAAAATGTTAAATGTCAAGCCAGCTTCATTAAGTGACGACCTTAACTATACAAATGAAAAACACTTTTATATTGCAACAATAGAATTTAAATCTGGACGAGTAAAATACTAGAAGTAAGTAAAAAGGGCTGTAACAATAATGGGTACAAGTAAAGTTAATACCATGCCGGAAAAAACTCCCATAATAGCATAACGCTCTCCTGCATATTTTGCAATGACTGGCATACATGTATCCATTGCGGCTGCACCACCTGAGGCCACGGGAGCAAATCCGCCAGCTATGCGCACCAAAAGCGGAGCAAAAAGCAGAGTCACAAGCTCACGGCTTACATTAGCAAGTAGGGCTACAGAGCCAAGCTCAGCATCACCTAGGCGTGTTATTATCACACTTGATAAACTATAATACCCAAGCCCTGCACCAACACCCATAGCATCACGTAATGAAATATCTTGTGCAAACATTCCAAGCAACACATAGGATAAAAAACTACCAAGAGCGCTACCCACTATAATTCCAAGAGGTAATAATAAAATTTTCAGTCCAAATTCACGCACTATAAGAAAATTACGTGTATCAAAACCCATGCACATACCTGCAAGTAAAAGCATAAAATACAGTGCTAAGCCTAGTATTTCACTACCTATATCCGCAGGAATAATATGTGCCTTTCCGGCTACAACGCCGCTTAAAAAGCAAATTAAAATAAGCAGGCCACCTTTCACGGTTTACCTGCCTTAAAAATCACATTATAAATGCCCCACGTTACAAAAATACTACCAAACGAACAAAGCGCACCTATAAGCACACCTTGCAGTCCAAGGTCAGCAAGGCGTGAAATTAAGTCGTCATTTCCACCAAGGTTTAAGCCAATTAAAAAAAGTAGTGCGTAAATTACGAATGAAAGAGCATGATTTGTTATGCGTATGACTTGTGGTTTATTACGCAAAGAGTAGCCAATTGGAATACCAGCAACAATAAGACCTACTTCTAGCAACATATTACACACCACACTGACATAACTAACCTACACTTAGCGGTATATTTTTACCAAGGTATAGTGAGCATTTTCCCACACAATGTGCCCCACTCTGGCTACAGCTCCTCTATCTGATTTACGTGAGCTAAGTACGTAATCTGCACCACTTTCAACTGCTAAGTCTACAAATGCCGTACGAGATGACATCATCCGATATTGAGTATAGTGCCAAAAGCGTAAGCCTTTTATATCTTTTGCAAAATAGTAAATACTAGGATCGCGCCAATTATAAACTAAGGGACGTAAAGCTTTATATCTAATGGCACGATCACCAGAGTCATGATAAATTAATGCATCTTTTTCGGTATATTTTTGCAAAGCTTTAATCATCTCTGCTCGGCGGATATTATTGGCATATGCTTGCTCATAGCGTTCAGAATCAAGCACATTCCAAAACCAAAGCGCGCTGGTACGCAAGAGATCTTGTTGCCCACCAATGAACAACCCACCAATAAACATAAACCAGAAAAAAGCAGCAGTTCCCTTGCTCAACATATTCTTTTGTGAGGCAATACGCCACAACATATTAAATAACATGAAGCCTAAGCAAGTCGCAAAAAACATTGTGAAGCGCAAAGTACGAATAATATTTGATAATGAAGAGTGACGCCCCGTGGCATTAGCTATTTCTTTATCTAACAAGAAAATAGCCAAACATATACCAACACCTGCAAACCATAGCATAATTTGCAAGGCTTGCTCACGCTCTTTTTCGTTACCAAAACGGCGCAAAAGTACAAAACCAGCTAAACCTACGCCAAATAGCACAGGCCGAGGGAATTGGAAGAAAAAACGCCCCAAAGCTTGCCAGTATTCGGTGTAGCCAATATTATAGCGCATACGTAAAATTTCTTTTAGCAATGTGACATCATCAGCACTTAAAATGAGCCCTGGGCGGATAAATTTTAATGCAAAAGGCATTAAAGGTATCAAAAAGCAACATCCAGTTATTAACATCCAAATGGCATGTTTTTTAAGAGACACATCTTTTGGTTTGCATGCTGCAAAGCCTAACCAAAATCCCATAGCTGTCGGCAAAGTACTTATAGCATGCACATAGGCCATAAGCCCAATAGCAAACATAAATACCGGCCAATATCGTGGCGTATGCAAAATTCGCAAGGCTACCACTATAAATAGAGCATATAAAGTTGAGAAGTTACTACGTGGCACATGATCGAGGAATCCGTTGCCCCAAAATGTACCCCATTCTACCCACATCACTTGTCCCATGATGATGGTAAATGCTATGGCTTGCCAACGCTGCTTTAGCAAAAACACGCCTAGAATATAAAAAGTCAAGTGATGTAAAAAGAATTGAATACCAGTGAGTTGTAAATAAGCTAACCCATAGTTTTCACCACCGGCAATCATGCTAACTAGGTAGGTAACAACAGTAGCATGTATGGTATAATCTTCTTCATTGTCATATACTGGATCATGAGCAAATATATCAGGATGCGCCATAGCCGCAGCCATGCTGGCGTAGTTGCAGGCATCAGTTGTCAAGTCAGTACCATCAATAGATGCGCCAATACGCCCAAAGTGAACCACTAAGGACAAGCCAATCAAAACAACAAGAGCAAAGAAATCTATTTTTTTATTTGAAAATTGCATAATAAATTATTTTACAACAGCCATGGAAGATATAGCGCGTTGCCATATGGCTATAGCACGCCACTTATATAAAAAAGTACGCCTATGGTAAAGCATTATTTTATGGGAGCTGAAAAACCATTTTAATTGGTCACACAAAAACTTTTGTACAGTAAAACTCATAAAAACATTATTTGCTAATAAAAAAGCCAGTTAAGAGCCACTAAAGTATTTTAGATGACGCTAGACTAAAGATATATGCTAGACAAAGATATATGCTAGACAAAGATATATGCTAGGTGTATAAGGCATCTGCAATAAATTACACGTAAACATATGTTAGAATTATAATCATAATTTTCTTAGGTTTATTTGCTCACTATAATATAATGAAGAGCTTGTACTTATTTCATTAATAAAATAACTAAAATTTTTATCATTAATCTTATATGCAAATCATCAAACAAACATCTGAAGTTTTTAATCTTTGCGCCAAGTGGCGTGAGGAAAATGTAAAAATAGCCTTAGTACCTACTATGGGGTTTTACCACGCAGGGCATGAATCACTTATGCGCTATGCCCGAGAACAAGCCCAAAAAGTTATTGTAAGCCTCTTTGTTAACCCAATGCAATTTGCACCAACAGAGGACCTTGCTACCTACCCCCGTGATATTGATCGAGATGCAAGTATTGCCAAAGCATTGGGAGTTGATGCTCTTTTTATTCCAGGAGTTGAACAAATATATCCAACCAATTTTAGCACAGTTGTGGCATTACCCCAATTAAGTGCTGGGCTTTGTGGTAAAACACGCCCCACTCATTTTGATGGAGTTGCAACAATTGTCTTAAAGCTTTTTATGCTTACACAAGCACATATTGCAGTTTTCGGGCAAAAAGATTGGCAGCAATTGACCATTATTAAACAAATGGTACATGATTTAAATATTCCTATACAAATACTTGGAAGGCCCATTGTACGTGAAGACGACGGATTAGCATTAAGCTCACGTAATATTTATTTAGACAAAAATGAAAGAATGCAAGCGCCATTTATTTACAAAGGATTATGCGAGACAAGAGAAATGGCAGCAGTAGGTACTGATAGTCTCCACTTACTGCATCGTTTGCAAGAATTTTTTGCAAAACATATTCCACTTGGTAAGATTGATTACGCAAGTATTGTTGATGCAAACACCTTACAAGAACAAAATACAATTAATAATGAGTCGATTCTAGCTTGTGCCATGCATTTGGGCAAAGCACGACTTTTGGATAATATTATGTTATGTCAATAAATTATATGTATTGAACTAAACATTTTTACACCATTGAAAACTAGGAGGATACATGCAATTACACAAAGGAACATACCTTTTTACTTCTGAGTCTGTAACAGAGGGACACCCAGATAAAGTAGCTGACCAAATTTCAGATGCCATTTTAGACAGCATACTTGAGCAAGATGCTGACTCACGAGTAGCTTGTGAAACTCTGGTAACCACAGGTATGGCAGTTATTGCCGGTGAAATTACAACTAAAGGTTATGTTGATTTTGCTGACATTGTACGCAATACAATTAAAGATATTGGTTACACCAGCTCAGAAATGGGTTTTGATTGGCAAACGTGTGCTGTTATTTCTTCCATAGACAAACAATCGCCTGACATTGCGCAAGGTGTTGACCGTGTATCACCAGAAGAACAAGGTGCAGGTGACCAAGGTATGATGTTTGGTTTTGCTTGCTCAGAAACATCAACACTTATGCCAGCTCCAATTTATTGGGCGCATAAACTATCTGAACAATTAACCCGTGTGCGCAAAGCCGGTATTGTTGACTTCTTACGTCCCGATGGCAAAACTCAAGTTTCTTTTGTGTATGAAGATGGTAAGCCTGTACGCATAAATAATGTAGTTGTGTCTACTCAGCATAGCCTTGCTGCATCACAAGCTGATATTGAAGACGCAGTTCGCACGCATGTTATTGGTCCAGTACTTGAACCATCCGGTTATTTTGATGAAAAAAATTGCGAAATTTTTATTAATACTACAGGTCGCTTTGTTGTTGGTGGCCCAATGGGTGACTGCGGCCTTACAGGACGTAAAATCATACAAGACACCTATGGTGGCGCAGGCCATCATGGCGGAGGAGCTTTTTCAGGAAAAGACCCTTCTAAGGTTGACCGCTCCGGTGCTTATATGGGTCGTTATATTGCAAAAAACATTGTTGCAGCAGGCTTAGCCCCACGTTGCGAAGTGCAAATTGCTTACTGCATTGGTGTTGCGGAGCCGGTATCAGTTTTAGTTTCATCCCTTGGTAGTAGTGAAATACCTGATAGTGTCCTTACACAAGCTGTACGTGATGTTTTTGATTTGCGCCCTTATCATATAATATCACGCCTTAACCTAAAACGCCCAATCTACAAAAAGAGTTCTTGCTACGGTCACTTTGGGCGTGAGTTACCAGAGTTTTGCTGGGAACAAACCGACGCAATTGCAGACCTTAAAACTGCTGCAAAAGTTTAATACCTAGCTGAACTTTACATATAAAAGCCTTGCATGATTTTTATGTATATAAAGACTACGCACAATTCATTGTGCGTAGTCT
>CAYJPT010000022.1:0-22445 GCA_964372165.1 uncultured Desulfovibrionaceae bacterium
TATTTTTGGTAGTATGATTTGGCTACACGTATGATAATGTAATTGTTATTTTTTCGCCTGAGTTCGAGTCCAAATGCATTAAGGCAAAAATTGAAGCTACGTCCAAGTACACAGTCTAAAGCTGTTTTTGGAATTTTAGCTTTTTCCGTACAAAGCTCTCGATATGCCATGTCATAGTGTAATGTATTTAAAATTTCACTTTGGCTTTTTTCAAATTGTGCCGCTAAATCAATTAATAAATGAAATGAATTTTGTTCTTCATAAGCTAAAGCAAGTTCAAGCCAATGTTTTGGTGCAAATGCTAATACGTCTTTGCGTGTGGCGCGGTTCACTTCATACATGTCAGTCAGCGCAGTAGTATTTTGGCAAGACAAAGCTGCACATTGAGCTGGTCGTAAAGGATGTAAAGAGCAGCCATGAGCAGCATGTAAAACGCAATGCCATGGGTATGTTGGCTCATTAGTACCAATAATTTTAATTACTTCTTCATCTAAAGGGCTAAGGCAAGCATGCACAGCATTGTAGGCAAGCTCACCCTTGCGTAGGGTCACAAGCTGGTTAAAATTAATATGCCCCTCACGTACAAGGGGCATATCATCTAAATGTAGTAAAGGACCCCCTTTGCGACAACATTCACCACATTGTTTGCATTGAGAGTCCAATAATTTATCATCTTTCAATAAAAGTTACCCACCGCACTTAGTAAAGCTGCAACCTTGACAAATATGGCAACCTTCTTGGAATATGAGCTCGCCACCACACTCTGGGCAAACACTGCCATCAAGTGGGGCTACGTTTTCAATGGCAGCTTCTCCACTGAGGTAGCGTCGCTCTAAAACCCAAGCTATGGCATCTGGTATGGAAAGTAGCAAGCCTTTTCCACGAAAAACTGGATGCTCACCGCCAATGCCTTTAATTTGGCTTACCACGTCGTGGACACTAACACCTGAACGTAGCGCAAGTGAAACCAAGCGCCCAATAGCTTCTGCTTTAGCTGTTATGGAGCGACCGGATTTGCCAATGGTGGCAAAAACTTCAAATGGTTGTCCATCAACTTCATTAACAGTGAGGTACATGCTACCAAGTCCTGTCTGCACTTTATGTGTAAATCCTTGCACAACATCAGGACGTTTGCGTACACTACCTGTATCTTGAGAAGAGTCTAACACTCCGTCTTGCTTTTTTTGCCCTTCGCCTGTAGCTAAAACTTGAATGGACTTACAACCATCACGATAAACAGTTACACCTTTGCAGCCTTCTTTAAATGCCATCCAATAAATGTTATAAATGTCCTCTACGGTAGCAGAGTTTGGCAAGTTAACCGTTTTAGATACAGCATTATCAGTATGTCTTTGAAACGCAGCTTGCATTTTTAAGTGCCATTCTGGAGCTATGTCCATAGCTGTTACAAAGGTTTTACGCATAGAAGCAGGTAAAAATTCCATTTCTTGAATAGAGCCCTTAGCAACAACACTTTCCATAAGTTCAACGCTGTAAGCACCAGCATTGGTGAGGGCGCGTTCAAAGTAAGGGTTAACTTCTACAAGCTTTTCGCCATCTAAGATATTACGTGTAAAGCATAAAGCAAAAAGTGGCTCTACTCCAGAGGAGCAACCAGCAATTATAGACAAAGTTCCAGTTGGGGCAATAGTAGTTACTGTTGCGTTACGGTATGGACCTTGTTGACGCTTGGCAAATATTGATGTGGGGTAGGATGGGAAAGCACCGCGCTCTTTAGCTAATTGTTTTGAAGCATTGTGTCCTTCATCGTTAACAAAAGCCATCACACGTTCACCAAGGGCTAGGCCTTCATTGGAGTCATAGGCAATACCAAGGTGAAAAAGCATATCCGCAAAGCCCATTACACCAAGGCCAATTTTACGATTCATTTTAACGCGTTCTGTAATTAACGGTAGGGGAAAACGGGACGCATCAATTACATTATCTAAAAAACGTACCGCAAGATGAATAACTCGTGAAAGCTCTTTCCAATCAATTCTCTGGTCAACAGATTTGCTTTGCCCTTTACTGTTTTTACCACCATTAACAAATTTTGCTAAGTTGATAGAGCCAAGATTGCAAGCTTCATACGGGAGTAATGGTTGTTCACCACAAGGGTTGGTTGACTCAATATCCCCTTGGTCAGGGTTTGGGTTATCCCTGTTAATACGATCAAGAAATACAATGCCAGGATCACCGGATGCCCATGCTTTATTGACTAAAAGGTCAAAAACTTCACGCGCTTTTAGCCTGCCGCACTCTTGATCACTATGCGGAGAAAGTAGGGGATATTCGTCATCGTTTTCCACAGCTTGCATAAAAGCTTCGGTTAAGCCAATGGAAAGATTAAAATTATTGAAATCACCTTCTTTTTCTTTGGCTTTAATAAATTCTAAAATATCTGGGTGGTCTACACGCAAAATACCCATATTTGCACCACGGCGTGTACCACCTTGTTTGATTTGCTCTGTTGCAGTATTAAAGATACGCAAAAATGATAGTGGACCGGAAGCAACACCACCTGTTGAGCCAACACGACTTTGTTGTGGGCGTATACGGGTGAAAGAAAAACCAGTTCCACCACCTGATTTATGAATCATGGCAGCATGTTTTACAGCGTCAAAAATTTCTTCAATGGAGTCGCCAATAGGTAAAACAAAGCAGGCAGATAACTGACCTAAATCAGTGCCGGCATTCATTAAAGTTGGAGAGTTTGGCAAAAACTTCCATTGTGTCATTATATCATAAAACTCTCTAGCAACTTCATCAACGGAGAAAGGGGATTTCTCGTATTTTTTCTCTTCCTTGGCTACTACAGATGACACACGCCAAAATAGGTCACGTGCATCTTCTACGTGGTCAGTATCAATATTTGTCTGATAGTAGCGTTTTTTCAGTACAACTTCAGTATTGGCCGAAATGACCGGATATGGGAGATTTTTGGGCATTGCAACCATACAATTCCTACCTTTTATTTGTTTATAAATTATTGATAATATAAAAGCACAATGTAGTGATTTTAAATATATTAACAAATGCATGTGCTAAAGGCCATGCAGAACAGCTATACATTAGCTAGCAATAATCAAAATTTCACTACCTTTTATCTTTTTAGTTTTTTGCATTAAAAATTAAATCTTAGATGCAGAATTATTTGATAAAAAGAAATAGTACAGAACCATCACCTATTATAATAAACTAATCTGATAAAAAAATCCATGTATCTCAAAGCCGCATTACTCGGTTAGCCTTTTGAAATTATATGTCATTTTCAGCAAAAAATTATATATATTTTTTTGTTTTCTGATAAATCATTTACAAATCAATGCGTTGTAGAATATTTTCTTTTCATGGTCTTTTAAGCTTGACAATAAGTGCTTAGCCATTTAAAAAATGAGTCGTGCGAGAGTGGCGGAACTGGTAGACGCACTGGGCTTAGAACCCAGCGCCGCAAGGTGTAGGAGTTCAACTCTCCTCTCTCGCACCACTGATGTATGTTTTTAATTATTAAAGCCCCAAGTCTTAGCATTAAGACTTGGGGCTTTTTCTATTTTTTGTGATATGCCATTAAAAAAATGGTTTGATTAAAACCCTAAATCTTCTTTTATAATAATGACTTCCAAATTTTTTACTGTGGCAGGTTTTCTTTCTGTTATGCTAATAATGTTGCAAATTCTATCTGGGCTATTACAGTCGTAGCATTTATCTGCTTTTACAGCGCAAGGTGTTTTTCTGTTAAGTCTTTTAGCATTTAATGGTGCCGCAATATTTTTTGCTCTGTGAAGAGCATCATGCTTGTTTGGAGCTATTTTATTGATACCGATAACATAAATAAGGCGCTCTTTACCATAGCTTGATGCGGCGATGCGATTAGCTGAAGCATCAATATTGATTAATGCACCAGATTCACTAACTGCGTTGGCACTTGTTAAGTATACAGGAGCAAGAATAGCATTAAGATTATCTTCATCATTTTTACATTTACTCCTCCAGAATACGGAGTTATTTTCGCATAAACCATCGTAAATATTAAGTGCTTCAAGTGTCATGCTGCCGCCACTTCCCACTGTAGTGTCTCTGATGCTTTCTAAAAGGTAATTTGATGCTTCTTGGGTATTTTCAAAAATTGTAACGCTAAAGCATCGTTTTTCCATATTATTTTTAATTTCTTGTAAGTCCATAATTATTCTCCTGAAATATACAGTGTTTAAGGTGTTTATGAGATTTTGTCATAAATATTTGCCGTTTTTTGCGCCATGTTTTGTAAGCTAAACAGTGAGCAAGTTCTCGTATGGGCTTGAATGCGCATTTGTTGCCATGTTTTAGGGCATTGTAATAGTGATTCTATGCAATGTACAGCTTGTGTTGCATTGTCTAAATCGTAAAGCATACCCGTAGTTTGTGCTTCAATAGCTTCTTTATTGCCAACCACGTTGCTTACAATAGCAGGTAAGCCAAAAGCTTGAGCTTCTAATACAGCTAAAGGTAGACCTTCCCAGCGTGATGTTGAAATCAAGCAAGCAGCTTGTTTATAGTAAGGTTGCACTGAGCTTTGTTGTCCTTCATAGGAAAAAGAGTGTGCTAGTCCAGCTTGGCTTAATTTTTGTTTCAGTGTAGGTAGTTCTTCACCATTACCAATCAAAACAAAGTGGCATTTGTCAAGCAAAGCTCTTTTATGTAATTCAGAAGCTATGTCATATAAAAAAGAAGAATTTTTTTGATTTTTATCAAATCTGCTCACATGTAAAATGGTAAAAGGGCTTGGCATATCTTTAGTTTCAAGTTCATTGGGAGTAAAAACACCATTGTAAATAGTGTAAAGCTTGTGTTTAGCGAAAGAAAACTTTTTTACCTCCATAGCCTCACCATCAGATACAGATATACAAGCTTTGCTGAAGCGGCATAAAAATCGTTCTAACATAACATATATACCACGCAAAAAAGTATTTTTTGGTAAATGAATGCCATGAAAAGTATGTACACTTTTTATACCAGTCAAAATGCTGGCAATGCGGCCATACAAGCCTGCACCCTTACCATGTGAATGTACAATGCTAATGTTATTTTGCTTAATAAAAGAAATAAGCTTAAAAAGTGCAGTTATGGTAAATTTACGCTGTGGCATGCTTAGAAAGCGATTATCACCTACTGAATGTATAAAGCGTGTGCCATATGGATCGCATGCTGGGGCAGCGATAAAGGATTCAATGTGCTTGGGTAAGGATTGAACCAATTGCCATAAATGCTCTGGCCCTCCACCAATCATGGAAGAAGCTGAAATATGTAGTACTTTGATATTATGTTTTTTTGACATGTTTAGTGTGCCTTTCTGATTTATTCTGCTTGCAAAATAAATCAGCATTTCCTTAATACTAATTATAAATGTGTAAGTTCCATTTTTCCCCATACCCCTATGGCCTCATTACATTGTACAAAAATTCCTTCTACTCCGTTAATATTTTGTGCAAATTGCATGGCCTGCTCCAACGAAGCAGCATCTTGCAAGCGGTTGCCAAGTGCTGTGGCTACTGTATCTGCCAAGGCTCCGTCTTTTGAGCGCACAACGGCAAGTTCGCCTTGTCCAAGGCTTAAAGAATGCCCAATGGTTGCCGATGATGTACACAAGGCCAAGGGAAAATCGTTAGCAGAAAATTGTAAACCCAAACTTGCGCCGCTATTTGGATTGCTCAGTAGTGCAACCACACGAGGAGTTTGTGAATACATATATAAATCACCACCATTTTCAATTATGATGTTGGATGATTGTGAAACAAAATCTTCTGCTAGCATGTGTGCTATAGTACCGGCTACTGCAGCAAATGGCCCAACGCCTGCTTTTTTTGCCGCAATATACATGCGTTTTACAACTTCGGGTGCGCTTTGTGGTATAGGCAAAGGCACAAGAGAGGAGCGAAAATCTGTATAAAGGCTTTGCCATGATTTTATATCTGCTCGCAAAAGACCAAGTGTTTTTAGCATAGCAGTAGCCATATGGGTATTGGCAATGACATGTAAATCGCTTTCTTCTAACACAATCTGGAAGGATATTTCACCCTTACGCTGAGTGTAAACTTTTCTATACTGGCGTTGCCAAGCGTTATGTATATTTTTTTGATGTATCATATTCAAATGTATTCTTGCGTCTAAGGGCTATATAGGTTAGCAATAAACAACAAAATAAAAAATATCTGTATACTGTATTGTATTGGGTTTTATTAAACCATGCATTATTGATACAGTCAGCATAATAGTCACAGACTAAAATACAATCAAGGAGTATATAATGCATACAAATTTCTTACGTATCCTACACCTCGGTGAACATAATTTCTGGAAAATTCTTCATGATATATCAACTGCTACTCAAGATGATTACCTTGCTTGGAAAAAACACTTAGATAATACCTCTATATACTTATGGAAAGGCCCAAAGAATGGCCCTGAAGCGGCAAGCTTTTTAAGTTTGCTTGAATCTTTGGACTTACCTATGACAACATATAATTGTGCAAGCCTAGATGCGCAAGGCTTGCAAGAAAAGGCTGCCAAGCGTAAAGCCCCAGCTCTACATATTACATGTGGATTTAGTGAGGCTTCACTGGATGTATTATGCGCCAATGGCGAGGGAACATGGTTTACAGGGTTAAGTACCGTGAATTCGCCTTGGGCGGCTTTAGCAGAAATAGCATTATTTAAAAGTTTAAGTAGTGAGATTGATAAGTTTAGAGTTTGCATAATTGGAGCAGTAAATGGGCTTAGTCAATCATTGATGGAAGCCTCCATTTATGCACCATTTGAGTTGTTTATGGGTATACCGCCTTGGGGCGACCCAGATCATCACCAAACCGGTATGGCTTTGAAGTCTGGTGCAAAAATATTTATGACCAGAGAGCCAAACTTAGCTCTTGATGGTGCACATTTAATTTATATTGATACTCGTTTAGTACAGATGGCTGATGAGCATCACGGCAAAGGCCCTGTAACTATCCCATTAGGCATGGATAATTTTGCCTGGAAGGAAGGCTTTAAGCTTAGTGCAGAATTTAAAAAATATGCCACTGACAATGCTCCAGTACTTACTTTGATTGATTCAAGTGACAATACCATTTTGCCAGAGCTTGATGTGGAATTAAGTAAAAAACGTGCTGAATTACGTAAGTATACACTTATGGCAACTTTATCTCATGCGGCACAAAGCAATAGTGAAAGCTAGGGCAAAAGTATGTTTGATTATGAGCAGCTTTTAGCAAAGTATATAATAGCAGATGATGTGCGTGCTAAAGCTTATGAGGGCTCAAGCTCAGCACAAAGAGCTTGTTTGAAAAATGCTATTGCACTGCATAGTATAGCAGGTGAAAGCCCAAATTTTGAACAAGTCAAACGTAGTTACACAGCTAAAGGCTATGCTTTAGATATACAAAAACAATGTGTGCCATGGGTGCTTTGTATTTGCGCTTCTGGCTATGCAGCTCCTGCTCGTTTAATTGCAGCTCTTATGCCAGCACTCTTGGCGCAAGTACCAAAAATATTTGTGGGACACTTGGGGGATGATACGCATACATCAATTTTACTAGCCCTTGAACTTTTAGGTCTTGATGATGCTTTTGCCCTACCCAGTGAGCAAAGTTCTTATGAAATAATAGAAAACTTTGTCATAAGCCTGTACAACCAAATGGGGCAGGGGCGTATTTTGCTGTTGGGGGCAGATAATATCACCCCTGTGCAAGATAAAATAA
Organism: uncultured Desulfovibrionaceae bacterium; assembly: GCA_964372165.1. GTDB lineage: Bacteria > Desulfobacterota > Desulfovibrionia > Desulfovibrionales > Desulfovibrionaceae > CAYJAD01. The sequence goes on from CAYJPT010000022.1 coordinate 7,734, forward strand.
AACAATTGCAAGTCCCAATATGGATAGAACTACCACCGCCGCATATATACAAAAATTTAACTGAACAACAAGGGGAGCTTTTACATTGGGCGCAATCTGATGCCATATTTTGTCAGCATTTGCATGATTGCAATGCCAGCTATGGGATAATTTCAGAAGAGCATAATTCTAATAAAACAGCGCAGATGTGGGCGCAAAACATGGAAGCTTGCTTTATACACCCTCAATTGGGGGGTGATTTTTTTCAAAATACTTCTTTCATGGCCAAGTTATTAAGGGATGAAGATGAGTAATAATTCAAAACATACAAACTATCTGCAAAAAATACGTAATATTGGTATTATAGCGCATATTGATGCCGGAAAAACCACCCTTACTGAGCGTATACTTTTTTACACACAAAAAATACATCGCTTGGGTGAAGTGCATGAAGGTACAGCCACTATGGACTATCTGCCGGAAGAACAAGATCGCGGCATTACCATAACGTCAGCATGTACTCATTGTGAGTGGAATGGGCATGATATTAATATTATCGATACACCAGGTCATGTGGACTTTACCATTGAGGTAGAGCGCAGTTTGCGGGTGCTGGATGGTGCAGTGGGTGTTTTTTGTGCAGTGGGTGGAGTAGAGCCACAGTCAGAAACAGTTTGGCGGCAATCAGAACAATTTAATGTGCCAAAAATTGCTTTCATCAATAAAGTTGATCGTGCCGGAGCTGATTTTACTGCTGTGCTTGCAGCCATGAAAAGCCGCTTAAATGTAAAGCCAATTCTTTTGACTATGCCATTAGGTGAAGGAGAAGATTTTTGCGCTGTCTTAGATATTGTGCATAAAGAGCGTCTTGATTTTGCTTTGGAGGATCAAGGGCAAAGCATAAAGCGTTCACCCTTAAGCCAACTTGAAGCTGAGCTTGTTGCCCCGTGGCGTGAGCAACTACTTGAAACTTTAGCTGAAAATGATGATGCTTTTTTAGAAGGATATTTAGAAGGGCACAGCTTTAATGCCCATGAAATTTATGCAGCTTTACGCCGTGCTACTATAGCTCGGCATATTACTCCGGTACTATGTGGGTCTGCTTTGCGTAATGCAGGAGTTCAAATGGTGCTTGATGCTGTTTGTGCTCTTTTGCCTGCTCCCTTAGATGCAAGTCAAGCTGTGGCCTTAGATATTAATGAACAAGAACAAAATATCGTAGCAGATCCAAGTGCTCCTTTGGCTGCTTTAGTTTTTAAGGTTGTTATAGATGGTGGACGAAAGCTTGCATTTTTAAGACTATATGCTGGAACAATGCAAGAGGGAGCAAGCTACTATAATAGCAATGCTATGTGTGAAGATAGAATAAATCGCATCTATCGTTTGCATGCAGACCACCGTGAGCAATTGGATAAGGCACAGTGTGGAGATATTGTTGCTGTTGTTGGTTTTAGATCTGCTCAAACCGGTGAAACATATTGCTTAAAAAAATACCCTGTGCGTTTAGAAAGTATTGTCCTTTATGAACCTGTTATTACATTAGCGCTTGAGCCACGCAATGCTGATGAAAGTTCAAAGCTTGATGAAGCTCTTACCCGTTATACTACAGAAGATCCAACTCTGAAAGTAAGTATTGATGAAGGATCTGGCCATCGTATGTTATCTGGCATGGGTGAATTGCATTTAGATGTTATACTTGAGCGCATAAAGCGCGAATATGGTGTAAATCCTCGTGCTGGGCAACCTCAAGTAGTGTACCGTGAGAGTATACAAACTACTGCATGTGCTGAAGCTGAGTTTGACCGTGAACTTGGCAAAGAGCATCATTATGGTAAGGTTAAAATACGCATTGAGCCATTGGCACGGGGTAGCGGTAATAAAATATGCTTTGGTGACTTTTTCCCACCGGATGCCATTGCAGATGCTAAAGCATGTGCAAAATTTGGTTTTAATAAAGCTTGGCTTGATGCAACAGTACAAGGACTTGAAGATAGCTTACAAAGTGGTCCATTGACTGGCTACCCTATACAAGATGTATGTGTGCATATTGAACAATTGGAAAAGCGCGAAGGCGCGTCCACAGTGCCCGGCTACCACATGGCAGCTGGTATGGCTTTGCGTGAAGCCATAAACCTTGCTGCACCTCAAGTACTTGAACCAATAATGCAGGTTGAAATATCTGTGCCAGAAACGCATTTGGGTGCTGCTATAGGCTTATTTACCACTTGCGCAGGGCGGGTTGAAAATTTGCAAGACAAAGGTAAGGGAGAAAATAATCAAGGCGATGCACAAAAATTAATTCAAGGTCTAGCACCTCTTGCAAAGCTATTTGGTTTTTCAACTTCTTTGCGCTCTGTCACACAGGGTCGAGCTGGACTTATAATGCAATTTGCTAAATTTGATACTGTTTAAATCACCGATTTAATAAATATGTTCTTTATTAATTTTTCAATCAATCAATTTTTGACCAATGAGTAAAGCATGCAACCACGTGCCAAAAAAAGTCTTGGGCAACACTTCTTAAATGATAAAAATATTGCTCATAAAATTGTCGATCTTTTACAAATAAACTCACAAGATAATGTCATAGAAATTGGCCCAGGTCCTGGTGCTCTTACACAAATAATAGAGCAAAAAACTCTTAATAGATTAGTTTTAATTGAAAAAGATAACCATTGGGTAAAGCAACGTCAAAAGCATGGAGGAGCGCAAACCCAAGCTATTCTTATGGACGCGATGACTATGCCATGGCACAAAATAACCGCGGATAATCCTTGGAAAATTATTAGTAACCTGCCATATAATGTGGCTTCACCATTAATGTGGGATATTTTTGAAAAAGCACAAGGCCTTACACGTGCCGTTTTTATGGTGCAAAAAGAGGTGGGTATACGCCTTGTTGCTAAACCAAATAGCAAAGAATATGGTGCTCTATCTGTGTGGACTCAATGCTTTGTTCAACCTTTTTGGGGTTTTAGTGTAGGACCACGTTCTTTTAGTCCACCACCTAAGGTGGATTCAGCCGTACTAAGCTTTATTCCTTTAAACTCAATAGTACCACAAAATACAATACAATTAGCAGCATTAATTAAAATGTGCTTTCAAAATAGACGTAAGCAGCTAGGAACAATTTTTAAACAACATAAGGCTGTCCATTGTCTAGATGCATTAAGTACTTTGAAAATTGATTGTAAAAAACGTCCCGAAAATCTCACGCCTAAAGATTTTTGTGATATTTTACATTTAATTTCTTAGCAAGCTTGACTTTGCAAAGGACTCATGTTTTAATTTGTATAAGTTAATAAGGGTATTACGTGCTAGAATTGTCCGTATATATCTAAAATTCTTTGATAATGAATTTCATTGTCGTAACTTTTTATATTGTGTATACTAACAACACCTGCTGATAATGGTGGGTTGTGAAGATTAGAATATTGATGAAATTTTTAAGGAAATGCTGATTTATTCTGCAAGCAGAATAAATCAGCAAGGCACACTGCCTTCATTCGTCCTGTGGGACGCAAAAAAACGTTGTTTTTTGCTCTCATTCGGCGTGCAAAGTAGGCAACTATTTGTCATATAAGTACGACATTTAGTATTAATAGTAATTTTTAAAGTTATGTTGATTTTAGGAGGAAGGAAATGACGAAGGCTGATTTAGTTGAAAAGATTGCAGGCAATGCAAATATGACAAAGGCTGCTGCAGAGCGTGCCTTGAATGCAGTTTTAGAAGCCATTGCTGCAGGTCTTAATCAAGAAGAAAAACTAACCTTAGTTGGCTTTGGGTCCTTTGTGGTTGAAAATCGCAAAGCTCGCCAGGGACGTAATCCACGAACTGGTGAGCCTATTACCATTCCTGCGTCTAGAAGTGTGAAATTTCGCCCAGGCAAGCAATTAAAAGAAAGCTTAAATTAATTTGATATATAGTTTTAATTGATTTATAAAGTGAAATAAATTATAGTCTGTCTCTGATGAGGCAAATGTTTTTCGCAAATTGACTAGAAGATAACTTATAGTTTCAATACGGTTTGCTTGCTCCTGCAAGTGCTGTTCGCAAAGGATAAAAACGATACTATTAAAAAAATAGTATCGTTTTTTATTGCTGGAAATAAGAGTATGAAATGCACTTTTCCGGCATTTTTATGCTACTAAAATAAGAGTATTGCACAACTACTTTTTCAGTATCATTTTGTGAAAATTGTAAAAAAGTTTACAAAAAATATACAGTGCAGGACTAAAAGGCACGAAAATCAATCGCTTGCGTTGCTCTCTGTATCCATAAGGCTCGCTTTGCTCACCTAACGGCTACGGCTTCGCCGCCCTTTGGGTAGGACTCTTGATTTATCGGTCGCATTGACTGCTGTCAACGCTCCATAAGACTGCGCACAATGAATTGTGCAGGAGTCTTAAAATACGTTCTTTCAGTATCACCTGTGTAATATTATGAAATTATTTGTTTTAAGTGGTTATCATGCTTTTCACTAACACTATAATAATTCATTTTCCCAGTTAAAAAGTCCACTTCTTCGTACTTCTGGTAAACTGGCAGGTGGATGTTCATCTATTTCAGCAAAAAAACTATAACCTGCGCTTTCAAGCTGACCACGTTTATCACTTAAATCAAGAGGCCATGCAGGGTAAATCCACACATTGTTACCATAGTTGCGTGCCCAAAATACTTCACCCTTTGGACTTACGAAAGGTTCATTTGGTTTTACACCTGAAAGGCTAAATCGTGCCAAACCAACAGGCCAAAAGCCTTTTAAAACAAAACCTAAAGGTAATGAGCTTTGCTTTGGTAAAGCTAATAAATCTTTTTGAGTTAATTCAGGGCTTGCAAAAGCTGCCGTGAATCCCATGTTTTTTAAAACGTCAATGTGGGCTGCGTTTGCCACATTGCAAAATGGCCCAGCCATGAGGTCAAGCTCATCTTTTTGTGAAAATAATTGATGCTGCCAAGCTGCATTGCAGACAAAATATCTAGCCCCAGCACGATACAGATGCGTGAGCATACGAGAAAAGTTTTTTTCTTCCTCCGGCCAAATTACAGGTGGTAGCCACCAAGCAATTCTTGGTACAATAGTGCGTGATAATTCTTGAGCTTTGGGAGAAACCCATAAGGCCATGTGTGAACCCTTAACTCCTTTTGTTTCGCGCCCTTGTGGTATATTGGCACGTAAAATCATATCCGCATTTTTACGCGCCTTAATAGCTGGAGAAAATTTAAGCTTTACATCAATGGCAGCAGCTTGCGCATGCCCATGTTTACTTAGTTCACGCTCACCTTGACTTAGCAAGGACAAAAGTTCAGGTTCTTTTCTGTCTATTAAAAAAACCGGTGTTCCTGCCTTTGGAGTTTTATGCTTAGGAACACGCAAAACCAGAGTGCCGGCTTTAGGCACACGCTTAGTAACACCAAGTGTGCTGTGCCAACTTTGATCCTCAATGCCTATACGCAAATAATCTTTAGGCAGTAATTCCTGAAATGTTTTTATAAATGCGCGTCCCTCAGTATCAATGCCACTTTTACCTATGAGCAAACCAGAGCTTGTATGTTCATAAGGGCTGGTGGCAATAGTTTCTTTTTGTGGCAAAAATCTAGCTTTTGTGCTGGGACGACCCAAAGCCATGTTTAAAAACTCTTCTGCCATTTTTTTTGCTTTGGAGTCTGTTGGATTATCACGTAAAAGTTTATAAGCTGCTACAACATGGTAGACATAATGCGGTCCTTTTTTACGTCCTTCGATTTTCCACGATGCTAATTTGGGTACATTAAGCAAAGTTTTTGCTAGCACATCAAGGGACAAGTCCAAGCAAGAAAAGTAGCGCCCGCTATGCACTTTAGAGCTTCTTTTTACTCGTGGCTGTGGCGGTTTTGGTTTTGTGTTTTTGCGTCCTTTTGTATTTTTTGCATCATCTATGCTTTGTGGGATGGAATTGCCACCTTGGCGGTAAACCCTCCTGCATGGTTGCACACAGCGCCCACGTAAGCCACTTTTACCACCCATATAACTGGACCAATAACAGCGACCGGATACACAATAGCACAAAGCACCATGTACAAATAATTCAAGTTCAAGATCTTCTGGACAAGCTTCGCCCATGAGACGTATCTCATCAATGCTAAGTTCACGTGGTAAAATTACACGTTGTGCACCTAAATCTTTAGCAGCTAAAAGCCCGGATGGATGAGTTATATTTGCAAGTGTTGAAAGATGTAATTCGCCAGTAAAACCGGCTTGTCTTGCAATGTTGATAAGCCCTATATCCTGTATGATTAGAGCATTGGGATTAACGTCACGTGTAAGGCGACCAACTAAATTGGCTGCGCTGTTCATATCTTGTGGCTTAAGTAGTGTATTCATAGCTACATTAACAAGCACTCCCTTAGAACGTGCAAGTTCAACTAAGGCAGCAAGTTCGCTTATACCAAAATTTTCTGCCTGCATTCTGGCAGAAAAATGCTTAAGTCCAACATAAATTGCATCGGCACCGGCTGATAAAGCCGCCAAAAAAGAAGATCGATCACCGGCCGGAGCAAGTATTTCTGGGTGTATCATAGTTTTAATATTTAAGTATGAATACTTAGGGTTGAGGTGCAAAATCAAGCAAGCTGTGTGCTAATTCAACGTCCTTGCTAATGCGCAAGGTTAATTCATCTACATTAGAAAAGCGTTGTTCATCACGTATACGTTGTACAAAAGCAAGGCTAATGTCCTTGCCATACATATTATGCTTGCCTTCAAGTAAAAAGCTTTCTATGGAAAGTTCATTATTTTCAAAAGTTGGTGCAAAGCCAATATTTGTTACGGCAGGAAAAGTACTTTTTGCTTCAGGGGTGGGACAATTTTTATCAGATTGTATATGACTTTGCGCTGAAATATTTGTTATCTCAATCCAAGTGGCATAAACACCTTGACGTGGTAATGTTGCATATTGTGTTTGTATATTGGCAGTTGGAAAACCTAAACCAGATCCACGCCCATGCCCATGTACAACTGTACCTGTTAAAGTAAAATAACGACCAAGCAAGGCTTGTACGTCCCACACTTCACCAGCACGTATTAAGTCTCGTACACGAGTTGAGCTAACTACGGCATCAAGCACAATAACTGGTGGAATTTGTTCCACATCAAAACCATACTTTATACCAAGTGTGCGCAGTACATCTACATTTCCTGCTCTATTTTTACCAAGGGAAAAGTCGTAACCAATCACTAAGTGACGACAATTTAAAGGTACAAGAACATGCTTTACAAATTCTTCTGGGCTAAGAGCTGCAATCTCTCGATTAAAAGGAAGCTCAAGGGTTAACTCTATGCCATGCAAGGCAAAAAGGCGTATACGCTCTTGCTGCGGTGTAATTAGCGAAGGCGCCCTAACTCCAGCAAGAACGGCCAAAGGGTGGGGGCTAAAGGTAACAACTGTTGGCATAAGTTGTTTTTGTGCGGACTTTTCAAGTGTCCTTCGTAATAGACTTTGATGCCCAACATGTACGCCATCAAAGTTTCCAATAGTTATACACGTGCCAGTACAATGTGAACTTGAAAAATCAAAGGAATTAGGCGATGTAATAAGATGCATGGCTACACAAGACGTCGAAAAATTGTATTATAATGATTACGTAAAACCAACGATAGGCGCAAAATTTCAGCTTTGAGATCAGAATCATCAACGCTGACAAATGACAATAAATGCCTGCTAACTTGGCTAAAATTTTGATCTCCATTACTGATTAGCATATCTCTATATGCTTGTATTGTTGTTGAAGTCGTACTTTGTTGTTTTGCAGGTATTTTTTGAATGTACTTATCCAAAAAACATTGAAAAATAATTTGCGTCTGATCAGGAAAAGAACGCTCAAGGGTTAAGGCCCAAAGTCCAATATAGGTTGCCTCAAGCTCTCTTAATAATCGCTTACGCAAAGAACGATCAAAAATCCCAACTTTAAATATCTGTAAATCTTGAGTGAAATTTGTTGTTTCTAAAAGGGCTGCAAAACTATCTGCTACCTCATCTGGCACAATAGTTAGTGCAGTTGGTTGATTTTCAGTCATTGCCGCTCCCCTTTACCTTGAACTTTTTTTCTTCGTCTAGTGTTACGTTTACGCTTCTCACCTGTTTGGGCATTATCTTGTCCCAAGGGAGCTACTTGTACTGTCAAGCTTTCTTGATAGCAAGCATCCAAAAGCATGCTTATTAAGTCGTATTGCATGGTAGTATTTTGAGTTTTTATGTCTACAGCATCATCCGGTTGCAGTATTTTTTGGGCAATAGGGGCAAAGCGGCGTATCCTCTCTCGTTCAAGTCCTGTTAGTTTACGTTGTCTTGCTTCCAAGATGGCTGTTAAACGTTGCCCAACTGCCAGTGATACATCTTCGTCAGAAGGATTTACATGCATTATCATTGGTATATTAAATTTTTTTCCTATACGCTCTAATTCCATTTTTTCCATCACATCTACAAGGCTTATAACCATACCTGCAGCTCCAGCACGCCCAGTGCGCCCAGCACGGTGTATATAGCTTTCGTGGTCTTCTGGTACTTCATAAAGCAAAACATGTGAAAGATCTGGTATATCAATACCTCGTGCCGCAACATCAGTTGCTACTAGGAAGCGCAAAGACCCTTTACGAATTTTTTGTAAAACGCTTTCTCTGCGGCTTTGTGATAAATCCGCCGAAAGAGCATCAGCATTATACCCAAAGCCTTTTAATACTTCTGCTATATAATGTACATTGGCTTTGGTATTGCAAAAGATTATGGCCGAACTTGGATTTTCTGTTTCCAAAAGCCGTATTAAGGTGCGATCTTTATCCATTGCCTTACATAAACAATACATATGCTGCACTTCGGCCACATGTACATGGTTATGCGATAATGAAAGTAAAGCTGGCACTGACATAAATTCTTCTGCAAGTTTTAACACATGAGGTGGATAGGTGGCAGAAAAAAGGCATGTTGCTACCTTGCCCCTAGGTAAATAACGCTGAACTTCTTTCATATCAGGATAAAAACCTATGGAAAGCATGCGATCTGCTTCATCAAAGATTAAGACACGCAATACATCAAGGCTAAGGCTACGTCGCAATAGATGATCTAAAATGCGCCCCGGTGTTCCAATTACCAATTGAGCACCAGATTTTAATGCTTCATTTTGTTTAGCATATCCTACACCACCATACACTGCGGCTGCATTAATGCCCGTACCTGTAAAAATAATTTTAGCTTCACGTTCAACTTGCAAGGCAAGTTCACGCGTAGGCACAAGAATCAAAGCTTGCACAACTTTACGTTCAGGAGATAAATGGCGCAAAAGCGGCAAAAGATATGTGCCTGTTTTTCCACTGCCGGTGCGTGACTGCACCATTAAATCTCTACGTGCCAGAAGATATGGTAAGGATAATTCCTGCACAGACATAAGCTTAGTCCAACCAGCACGAGCGCAAGCCTCTTGTAATATAGGCGGAAGTTCTTCCAAGCAAGTGCTAGGTAAAGCATTTTCTGGTTCATGTACGTTTATTGTACCATTAGTGGTACAACATTCATCTGAAACCAGAGTGTAACTCTGTGCCATAAAATCCTCATTTAATAAATTATATTAGATGCAACATATTGCAAGGGCTGCAATATTAGAGTGAAAACATAGCTTGTACAGGTAGATTTAGCATATGCTGTAGATTTTAGCAATGTAAGAATATAGCTAGAATTTGATAATAGTTTTAATTTTAAGCTTTTATATGCATATTTAATAATGAACTAACTCTTTGTTGGTTTAAAGTTTTAACTCATAGCAGGCAATCATTCTATAATTAATATATATCTATTTGTTTGGTAACTAAAAAATTTTATTTTATATTAAGTTGGAGTTTTATCATAATTAATATGCCACTTTTGTTAATATCTTATAATTATACATATAATTATTTTAGAGCTTATTTTTTGATTTTATTTTTCAGCACAAACAAACATTTTACAATTGGTATATACTTATTCGCTTGGCAAGTGAAATATTTTATTCTACACTGAATTTGTGTTTTTGTCATAATTGACATATCCCCTATTCATAAGGAGTATCAAGTATGCCCACTCCCATACTGAGTAAAGAGTTTTTAATCCCTGGAAAGACAAGTAAGTTTATTCTAGATGCCCCCCATATTGCTAAAAAAGCACAGCCTGGACATTTTATCATGTTGCGGGTTTGCCCAGAGGGTGAGCGCATCCCATTAACCATTGCTGACGTTGACGCTGAAGCAGGCACTATTACCATTGTTTATATTGTGCTTGGCAAAAGTACAGCCCAAATGGAAACACTTAAGCAAGGTGATAACCTTTATGATGTATGTGGCCCTCTTGGTAAAGCAACACATATTGAAAAAAAGGGAACAATTATATGTATCGGTGGCGGTACAGGAATTGCGGCTATGCACCACATAGCCAAAGGGCATCATAATGCTGGTAATAAAGTTATAGGGATTATTGGCGCACGTAGTCATGACCTTTTATTATTTGAATCGGAGCTAAAATCTTTTGTAGATGAGCTTTTAATTTCAACAGATGATGGAAGCTACGGCACTAAAGGCTTGGTTACGAATTTGCTATTAGAACGTCTTGAAAAGGACAAAGATGTGGCAGAGGTAGTGGCTGTAGGTCCAGTACCTATGATGGCAGCAGTAGCAGCAACCACGAAACCATTTAATACATTAACCACTGTGAGTTTGAATCCCATTATGGTGGATGGTATTGGTATGTGTGGAGCTTGTCGAGTTACTGTTGATGGCAAAACTAAGTTTGCCTGCGTAGACGGACCTGAGTTTGATGGTCACAAGGTTGATTTTGCAGAGCTTCGTCGTCGGTTAAATGCCTTTGCCGAGCAAGAAAAAGTATCCTTTAGCCATTATAGGTGTAATTGCCATGAGTAAGAAACAATCACCACCACAAGAAGACAAAGTTAAAAAGCCATTTAAGCCAAAAAAAGTTTTAGCTCCTCGTATGCCAATGCCTTGTCAAGATCCAGAGGTACGTAAGCGTAATTTTGAAGAGGTGAGCCTTGGTTATAGTCATAAAATGGCTATCATGGAAGCAAAGCGTTGCTTACAATGTAAAAAACCAAAATGTGTACTTGGTTGCCCCGTTGAAGTGCCTATACCAGAGTTTATAGCATCCGTAGCACGTGGCGACATGGATTCAGCTTATAGAATTATTAAAAGCACCAATAGCTTACCAGCAGTATGTGGTAGAGTTTGCCCGCAAGAAATACAGTGCGAAGGTAAATGCATTCTGAATGCCAAAAAGCAACCTATTGCCATAGGACGTTTAGAGCGATTTGTGGCTGATAATTATATTGCAACCTCTGCTTGTGAACAAGTTACAGGTACAAATTCTTGTGCCTTACCCATATCAGGGCTAAAGGTAGCTTGTTTAGGGTCAGGGCCTGCTTCACTAACCGTAGCAGGATACCTAGCAGCTAATGGTATTAAAGTTGATGTGTACGAAGCCCTGCATGAGCCTGGCGGTGTATTGGTTTATGGTATTCCAACCTTTCGTTTACCAAAGGACGTGGTAAGTGTTGAGTTGGATGGGTTGCGTTTAACCGGTGTTGATTTTCACCTGAATTGGGTAGGTGGGCGTACCATTACAGTACAAGACTTATTTGATGATGGCTATAATGCTGTATTTATTGGAGTTGGGGCAGGCTTGCCTTCATTTTTAGATATACCTGGTGAAAATTATGTAGGTGTGTTTTCTGCCAATGAGTATCTTACCCGTGCAAACCTTGGGCGTGCCTATGATTTTCCAAATACAGATACTCCTTTTTACCCAGGGCAAAATGTAACTGTTTTTGGCGCAGGTAATGTGGCAATGGACGCAGCACGTACAGCTATGCGTTTAGGTGCTGAATCTGTTCATATTGTCTACCGACGCACACGGGATGAAATGCCAGCTCGTCTTGAAGAAATTGAACATGCTGAGGAGGAGGGCATTGAATTAGAGCTGCTGGCCTCACCGGTACAATTTAATGGTGATGATAAACTGAACTTAAAGTCTGTTACTTTACAGCGTATGCAACTTGGAGAGCCTGACAGCTCAGGTCGCCGCCGTCCTGAACCTATAGAAGGTGATGTATATGAGCTTACTACTGACTTAGCAATTATAGCCCTTGGCACACAGGCAAATCCAATTTTGCTTGAAGCAACCCCTGAGCTTAAACTTAATAAATGGGGATATATTATAGCGGATGAACAAACTGGTGAAACATCTATTCCTAATGTTTTTGCAGGTGGGGATATTGTGACAGGTGCTGCTACCGTTATTTTGGCTATGGGTGCAGGGCGCAAAGCTGCTCAAGAAATTTGTAAGCGTTTACTTAAGAGGTAATAAGTAAATAGCAACAAAAGCACTTTTGCAATTTAAGACTCCTGCACTGTAAATTTTTTGTAAACTTTTTTACAATTTTCACAAAAGTATACTAAAAAAGTAATTGTGCAGGATTCTTAATTTAAGATTGCCAGCCAATATCAAAATATTGGCTGGCAAAAAAATAATGTATTTTCAACATATTGTTTAGTTTTTCAGCTTCGAATAATTATAAAAATTATTATTTTTCATTTTCCTCACGCTCACGAATAAGTGCTAGTGCGCGCTTGGCAAGGTAAGTAACCTCAGGTTTAGAAATTTGATCATCAGCTCCAACAGCAGCACCTTTATGCCTTAATTTATCCGTAATCAACGAGGAGAATAATAATACGGGAAGTTTAGAAAGTACGCTGTCTTCTTTAATACGTTTTGTTAAGTTGTGTCCATCCATCATGGGCATCTCAATATCAGATACTACCACCTGCACAAAGTCTGTAAGTGGACGGTTTTCTTCTTCAGCTCTTTCTTTAAAAGACTCTAAGCGTTCCCACGCTGCTGCCCCATGTTCAACAGCTTCAACGTCAAAGCTTGCCTTTTCTAAAAGATCTCTAAGCATTTCACGAATAAGAGCTGAGTCATCTGCAACCAAAGCACGATAACGTTTGCTAGTATCAATTTCTTCACCTAAATCATCAAGACGCAAGGTCAATGATGGATTAAGGTTAGCAACAATTTTTTCTAAATCTAGCAAGAATACAATACGCTCTTCAAGTCTGACCACACCAATTACAGTATAATTTGAAACCTGTGACACGTATGAACTTGGTGCTTCAACTTCTTCCCAAGAAATACGGTGAATACGGTTTACACCTGAAACCATAAATGCTGTAGTCACACAGTTAAACTCTGTAACAATGGTTTTGGGTTCCTCATCAGTGGTGGCATGTTCCTTGCCTAGCCACATGGAAAGATCTACCAGTGGGATAATTTGCGAACGCAAATTAAATGCACCAAGTACACAAGGGTGTTGCACTTCTGGTAGCTCCGTCACTTTTGGCATACGGATAATCTCAAGAACTTTTGCCACATTGACGCCATAATATCCACGATATGGCTCTTCAAGTGGAGTACCATCTTCCGCATAGTTTTTTTCTTCAATGAAAAATTCAACTATTTCAAGCTCATTTGTGCCGGCTTCCAGCAATATGTTGGTCTGTGTCATAAATTAATTCCTCGTTATCAGGCCACTTACAAACAATTTGCTTCATTAATTGTAAAATGTCAAACTACTAAGTTGTCAATAAAAGATGTACTTGTTCACCAGTAATTATAATTCAGTTTCCAAAAAAATATGTACAGCGTCAATAAGGCTTTTCGGCGTAGATGCGCCAGCCGTTAGACCTATTGTGCAAATTGTTTGAAAATTTTCTAATTTTAATTCATCCACGGTCTCTATATGCCAAGTCGGAACACCCTCTGAAACAGCTAAATCAGCTAATCTACGAGTGTTTCCGCTCTCTTTTCCTCCAACTACAATTACTGCATCAACATCATGTGCAATTTGCATTACTTCCTCTTGTCTATGTGATGTGGCATCACATATTGTAGATAGCACCGGTAATGAACCAACTTTTTGCTTTAAGTATGCTTCTATTTGTGCAAATAATTTTTTATCTTGGGTTGTTTGTGATGCAAGTACATAATTATTTTGTGGTGTAAGATTTAAGGATTGTAATTGTTGCAATGAATCGAAAATAAAAGCATCATTATGTGTATAAGACACAAGCCCACGTACTTCAGGGTGGTCAGCCTCACCAAAAAGTAGCAATACTGTTCCTTGCTTGGTGGCTCTAGATATAGACAGTTGAGCTTTTTTTACCTTTGGGCAAGTAGCATCAATAATAGTTGCTCCTTGGGATTTTAAGGCATTTTCACTATCTTTGGGTATGCCATGCGCTCTTATTACTACACAATCACCGGCTTGTACTTCATTGGCATCGGTGATGCAATGAACACCTTGTGCAGTATAACTTGCAAGCACTTGGGGATTATGGATTATAGGCCCAAAAGTGCATATACGCCCACCATGTACACTTTCATTTTTTATAGCTGCATCTAATTTTTGTAGGGCAAGGGCTACACCCATGCAAAATCCAGCTGTTTTGGCACGTAAAACCTTCATGATGAATGCTCCCAATATATACCTAATCTATTAATAAAAATTAATTAAGCGATAAATAATTTTTTTACTGTGTTCAATAGTATAAAATGACATTATTTAAGGAAACGCATATTCAATCAACAAGTCAAAAAACATATTGCGTCGAATGAGAGCAAAAAATCACACTTTTTTGCGTCCCACAGGGCGAATGAAGA
>CAYJPT010000023.1:0-22307 GCA_964372165.1 uncultured Desulfovibrionaceae bacterium
TATCGGATCGTGCTGACTTTGTCAGCACTCTGAGTTGACATCACTAATGTCAACTCAGACTGATGACAAACCCCCTTTCAGGCGTTTGTGCCGCCTAAGGCAGACAAGCTGCCTTGGCAGTAAGGCACGAAAATCAGTCACTTTACGGCGAAGCAAAGCTCCGCCTGTTCCTGATTTATCGGGTCGTGCTGACTTTGTCAGCACTCTGAGTGCAATAAAATTGCACTTATGCCTGCGCAGTGATTGTCTGCTATCGCAGCCAATGGTAGTAATTTCATCTGAAATCACTATAACCAGCGTTTCTTTAACTATGGAATATGGCTTTTGCTTTTTCCATATTTTCACGAACTTGAACACCAAATGGACAATTTGGTTCGCATTGGCCACACATAAGGCAATCTTGTGCATTACTGTCAAGTGAAGCGTAATGTTGGCGAACACTTTCAGGAACAATGTCTTGTTGAGTAGCTAAGTCTAAATATTTTGTAACTGCTGCAATGTTAATTTGCGATGGACAGGGTTGACAGTGGTTGCAGTACATACATTTGCCAGTCATAGTAATTCTGTTTTCGTTAGCAAAAATATGACCATATTCACGTTCTTGAGTATCGACTTTATAATATTCTACAGCTTGTTCTACTTGCTTGACACTATCACAACCAATAAGCACAACTTTAACTCCACTGCGATCTAAACAATATTGAATGCATTGCGGTACTGTCATTGCAACGCCAAAAGGTGAACTACTGGCATCAAGTAAGCTTCCTGCACCAAGTGCTTTCATGACGGTGATAGCAACTCCAAGGTTTTCGCAAGTATTATAAAGTAATTGTCTTGCTTCATCTACAGTCCATGCATATTCATCCAAACCCTTGTATTCAATTAATTCCTCAATCTCTGTTTCAGTATGTTCCATGTCATAAGCAGGATTTATACTAAATAATATGACATCAATAAGTCCACTTTCTACAGCCTTTAATGCAATACGTGGGTTATGAGAACTTAGTCCAATATGCTTGATAATTCCCTTTTCTTTTTGTTCTTGTACATATTTGATAATATCTGTTTCAAAAACGGATTTATAATCCTCATCACTATCAACATAGTGTATCATTCCAATATCAATGTAATTTGTACCAAGGCGTATTAGTAAATCTTCAAATGATTGTTTTGTTTTTTGCAGATCACGAGTTCTGCCGTATTGCTCATCTTCAAATACTGTGCAAAAATGACCTTGTATGACAAATTTATGCCGTTTACCTTTAAGAGCTTGTCCTATGGCATCTCTTGTGGGGGCTTGAGGCATAAAAATATCGATAAAATTCATGCCAACTTCTAATGCTTTGTCAATAATAGAAGATGTTTGTTTAAGTGTTTTGTTGTTAAACCATTCACCACCAAGTCCTATTTTGCCAACCTTTATGCCTGTCCGTCCAAGTGTTGTATATTCCATGGTGCCTTCTCCCTACTAATTTGTTATTTTTTAGAAAATCCAGAAGTGTGGTTAAATTCTACTTGCCTTAAGTTAGGTTTAAAAATGCAGCGAATATTTCGCGTATTCTTAAGTTAGGCGATGTTAAAAAACAAGCAAATTTATCAAAAAAACTTGTTTTGCATAAAATTTGTCGAGTAAGTAAATTATAAAAGCGTACTATTTTAAATTGTTAAATGATATCATGCATATTACGCCAAAAGTCACAAAAATGTATAATAAAGTAAAAAGGTATTGAAAAATAAATCCAAGTAAATTACTATAAAAATAATTAGGAGGGTGCAGTTTGAAGATTTTACCTAAAATTCTGTTGCCTGTGCTTCTTTCTACATCGATTGGTTTGTTTGTATCCACTGTGTATACATATCGAACTAGTGTGGATGCTTTAAAAGAAGTAAGTACTGCATCTCAAAAAATGGCCATAGCTAATGCTTTGGTTGAGCTTAAGGCTGGCCTTGATTTTAATATTTTAAATGCCATATCTCTTGCCCAAACCGGCATACTTCAACCATATTTATCTAACAATACCGAAAAATTTGCAGAGTATTCAGATGATGCTCTTAGCCGTATTGTCAATATGCGTAACACATACCACTATGTGATGTTAGGTATTATTGATACAGATGGTATTGTCCTAACTCATACTGAAAGTAAATTTATTGGTCAAAACTTTAGTGATAGGCCATTGTTTCAAAAAGCTATGCAAGGTAGCGTAGCTATTGGTTCTCCATATCTATACAATGATAATGTAGTATACGCTGTAGCTTCACCTGTGCACGATAATAAAACTAATACTATCATTGGTGTGGTCTTTAATGTGTCAAAGCTTACCGATACAATGAGTGAACGTATGTTACTTGGTGAGCATGGCTATATTTATGTAGCAGATAAATTAGGAACAATATTCATTCATAAACATAGTGAAAGAGTATTTCAAGATATATTAGTTAATTATGCCTGGTGGCATGATATGGTTAAAAAGGGTAGTGGTAGTACTACCTATACCTATGAAGGAAGAAAGAAAATTGCTTATTTTGATACCTTACCTGAGGCAAATTGGATTGCAGTTGCCGTAAAAGATGTGGATGAGCTTTCGGCTCCTGGTGAGCGTATACAGCGTAGCTCAATTTTTATTGCCGCAATTATTCTTATACTTTTGACTGCAATTATTTCAATATATATCAGCTATATTTTGCGTGCTTTATTGAATGCAGTGAGCTATGCTGATCAAGTTGCTAAAGGAATTTTAGATAAAGATTTAGACCTTGGTCCTTTTCAAGATAATATCATCGACCGCACTGTAAGGATGATTAAAAACAAATTTTATGCAAAGTCTAAGGAAAAAATCGCTCCAGACAAGAATCAATCTTTGCATAGCTTAAGTGAATTTAAGCGTAGTGATGAAATTGGTGAATTATATGAAGCTTTGCAAATTATGGTGCATTCTATGCGCACTATGGTGCAAAAGGCCGATGAGTCTAATAAGATGAAAAGTGCATTCTTAGCTAATATGAGTCATGAAATTAGAACACCGCTAAATGCGGTTATTGGTCTTGCTCATCTATGTCTAAATAGTGATGATGCACGAAAAAAGCATGATTATGTTAAAAAAATTGAAGTTGCAGGTAAAAGCTTGTTGGGTATTATTAACAATGTTCTTGATACCTCAAAAATTGAAGCCGGCATGCTTGAGCTTGAATATTTACACTTTAACTTGCAGGATGTTTGCCAGCAAACATTAACGATTTATCAAGATGGAGCTGAAACTAAAAACCTCAGCCTTGAATTAGATATTGCTCCCGATATGCATCTTTTTTATGTAGGTGATGCAGTACGAATTGGTCAAATTTTAAATAATTTTGTGGGCAATGCCATCAAGTTTACTGAAAGCGGCAAGGTTAATATTAGTTTTTGTGAATGTGCTGAACTTGCTCAAGGTATAGAGATTCCACCAAACACAAAGCCAATTTGCATAACTGTAAGTGATACAGGCATAGGGATTTCCAAAGAGCAAGAACAATCACTATTTAAACCTTTTGCCCAGGCAGATACTTCAATTACGCGCCGTTTTGGTGGAACAGGCCTTGGCCTTGTTATCAGTAAGCATTTAATTGAACTTATGAATGGCAAACTATTTGTGAAAAGTGAGATAGATAAAGGAACAACCTTCACCATTATGCTATTTTTGCAGCCGACGCAAAATACAAATATAGAAGTTGATATTTGTGATGAAAAGAACCTAGACCTTAGTAGTAAGCATATACTTGTGGTTGAAGATAATTTGATAAATCAGCTGATTATGGAAGAATTGTTGCAAAAAACCAATGCTAAAGTTAGTATGGCTGATAATGGACAAATTGCAGTGGACATGATTGAGAAACAGAGCTTTGACCTTATCCTTATGGATATGCAGATGCCGGTAATGGACGGTATACAGGCCACAGGTGTGATACGCCAAAAGTATAGCATGGCAGAATTGCCAATTATTGCTGTAACAGCCAATGCTATGAAGGAAGATAAGGAAAAAGGCATACAAATGGGGCTAAACGATTATTTAACAAAACCCATTGATCCAACAAATTTAATGATGACATTGCAATATTGGCTTTGTAAACAGGAAATACATTAAATTTGTTTAACCCTATCTTTACCCACCTTGAGCTTCAGATGGTTGAGCACCTGTGCCGCCAGGTAAGAAGTTGCGCAAATCTCGTGACATTTCAAAAGTGCTAAGCTCAGTATTGGCTGCTGCTGCAAAGGGTGATTCAGCGTAATTGTTTACAATAATTTCTAAAAGTAATCGTGCTCGTTCATTATTGCCAAGTTTACGGTACAACCTAGCTTCCCTAAAACGTAAACCTGGATATTCCGGTGATCCTTCAGGTGCAAACTCATTATATCTTGCAACCCAATCTAAAGCTTCAGGAATGCGGTTTGACACTTCAGTAATATCCATAAGAGAGTTAATGGCCTCTTTAATACGATCTGCATCAGCACGTTCTGAGCGTTCTTGGCGCAATGCTTCAAAAAGATCCAGTGTTTTCAGGTTATAAGAATAAGCTTCCTTAATGTCTTGGCGGCCTTCAGCATCTTTAGCCAAAAAATATGTTGCGTAGGCACGTTGGTAAAGTTGTATGTCATTATTGACTGCAAGGTTTTTCCATAAACCTAAAGATCTTTCTCTCAATCCTAAGTTTTCTGCTGAAAGAGCCAATGCATAGTCTAATTGACCACGCATACTGGGTGACATAGTCCAATTTTTAACTAATTCACCAAGGTCTAGCATGGCATTCCAATTGCCGCTTTCCAAGTATTTATTAAAATAAAGTGCAAATGTTGTTTCGCTGTAGCGAGGATCCATTGGTGTCTTTAAAAATTCTGCCAACATTTCTAAAGCTTTTTCATCTTCTCCGCGCTCTAAATAACCTCGCCCTAGTGCATTGCGTAAATCTGCATCTATAGGGCCATAGCGCTCACGTACAACAGGAAAGCCATTCCATAATATTAGAACGCGGCCGTAATTTTCTTCAGCCAAGGAATTTTTTAAATCAGCCATGAAGCCACGCATCATAACATCTTTAGCAAGCTCTGCATCTGTATTATCAGGATATAAGTCAAGAAAATCTCCGGCACTGCCCATGGCGTCAGTATATTCATTATTCCATAGTTGCCAAATTGCATATTTTAACTGGCTAGTAATGCTACGTTTATCAGTAGGACGATCTTTTTGTATTTTTTTATAGGCAACTTGTGGTAATGGTTTACCAGGATTTTCAAAAACGGCAAACATCTCTGCCATATTGATTGGGCTATCATAAATTCCTTTTTCTGAAAGACGTAAAAATGCTAAAGCAGCTGCGTCAGTACCAGGAAAGCGTGTTTCTATTTCAGAAAAAACTTCTAATGCTGCTTTTGGGCGGCCTGTTTCAAAGTATAGATCACCTATTTTTGCCATTACATCGGGGCTTCTTTCGTTTTGTGGATCAAGGTTGTATAATAACCAATAATCGGCCATAGCCCCTTCTTTATCGCCGAGATTATAATCTATTTCAGCAAGAAAACTAAGATAGTCAGGATCATCAACATAGTAACGCGCCCAACGTTTGCCAGCAAAATCTGCATAAACTAAGGCTTCCTTATATTCTCCTAATCTGGTCAAAGCTTTAACAAGGGCTGTTGTAGCTTCGTCTAAAGCAGATGCATCAGGGTATTCATTAACAACCATGCGAAAATTTTTCTCTGCTTCAGCATATAAGCCTTTTTCAAATTGGGCTTTGCCTAGTTGATAAAATGCAGCTGGAACATTTATATCATCAGGGTAGCGTCTTTTTAGAGCTTTAAAATAGCCTTCCGCTTCTGCAAAGTTGCCCACACCTAAGTTTACAAGACCCAAACGGTATAAGGCGTCTGGTACACGACTAGAACGTAAATTTACGTTCATAGCCTCACTTGTAATACTTGAAATAGGTTCAAAGCCTTCTAATGGTTTACCATCATACAATGCAAACAAAGCATCACTTAAATTATATAATACCTGTTCACGCATTTCGCGTTTAATATTTGGCATAGCACGTAGTTGCTCCCAAATAGCTATAGCTTCAGTGTATTTTGAGTCATCCATAAGCACTAAAGCTTGATCAAATAATTCTTCAGGTACGGGTGGTTTTTCTATTACATTACCTTCCTCATCAACATAAATGACGGGGCGTGGTTCAGCCTCTACAGTGTCAGCTTCTGGGCGGCCTTCTGTATTAACATCTTGGCGCACACCAGCGTTTACCGCAGGTGTTGTTGTACTTGCTATATTATCACTTGATACTTGAGTTTGTGCTTTCTCATTGGTATTAGCATCAACAGGACTAAGGCTTTGATTTTCTGTAGTGGTTGATGATTTAGCAATATCATTAGTTGACTCTGACGGCTGAGCTGCATCTTTAACATCTTCCCCTCCTGTAGCAGCAGGAGTTGCAGGTTGATTTTGCAAAACTGTGCTTATACCGTCATCTTCCGGCCAGCTTTCAGGCCCGGCTGTATTAATACTGCCCACAATTTCTTGAGCTCCAATAGCCTTACCACGAGGTTTTGCATCACTGGCTAAGGGATTTGGTTTTGCTTCATCTAATGAATTTAGAGCTGATGAAGATTCATCCTGCGCAGCTATGAGCGTTGGATCTGCAATAGCTACGAGCATTGAACCTGGAATATCGTCCAATTTATCCTGGGGAGATAAACTTGACTGGGGCATTGCTTTTGATGGTGGTGGTTGCACAGGTTGCAGTATTTGCCTTTGAGGTACTTGTGCATCTCGTAAAACTCCATTTGCATCTTGTAATGGTAATTGCGCATCATTAGGCAGTGGCAAACTGGGCTCTGCATTTTCTGGCGGCATAGAAAATTGCTCTATACCCGGTTGCTCTGTGGGAGCTAAAGGCGTTTGAGTGTCTTTTGACGCTGTAGGAATTTCCTCTGGCGGCATAAAAGGTGTGCTTGGTTGCGTATTATTTGCAGGCAGAGTAGGGGGAGCAGGAGTGATAGCAGGTGTAGTTGGTGCGACAGCAGGTGTAGTTGGCACACTTGGGATAGGGCTTGGTAGCTTATCAACCTTTGTTGGTTTAGTGCCAACAGGGGCTAGTTTACCATCGGCTTGCCAGCGCGCTCCAAGCGGATCAGAAAAAATGTCAATTACGATTTGCTTAGGCGTAGGTTGGCGTAATAAATAACCAAAGGCTGAACTTTGTAATTGCAAAGTAATACCGTCAGGACCACCAACAACACCAGCTACTATTTTTCCTAGAGCCGGTCCATTTCCATTTAATATTATTCCAGCACCTTTTAGTGGTAATGGTAGTAAAACAGAATGCAAACCATTACGTTTTGCCTGTAGTGGAGCTTGATTTTCGTCTAAGTTAATAGTTATACGCTCATTGGCCCCACTTGCACTCCACTGCCAAGATGCAGCAAAAGTATGTGTAAAAGACAATAAAATTAGTGCAATACTAATTTGTAATACGTATGCAAGAAAGTGAATCCGACCAGCGGCAAAATATTTTTTTAACATCTTAAATTATGTATGCAATAAATATTCCAAATAATGGCTTTATGCCATTTAATTTCCTTTCTTTTTTAAGGAAATGCTGATTTATTCTGCAAGCAGAATAAATCAGAAAGACACACCGCCTTCATTCGCCCTGTGGGACGCAAAAAAGCGTGGTTTTTTGCTCTCATTCAGCGTGCAAAGTAGGCACAATTGCCTACTTTGTAAGGAAACGCACAATATTTTTTTGGCTTGTTGATTTAATCAGCGTTTCCTTAACTTTTCAATAAGCGTTGTGCGCTTGATCTTTAAGAGTTCAGCAGCTTGATTTTTAACTCCCTGTGACTTATCCAAGGCTTCATCAAGCAATCTATCCTCTATGCTATCTAAAAATTCTTTTAAGCCCATGCCAAAATTTTCTAAATCTTGCAATTGTGGCCATACAAAACATTGCTCAGATGTGCGAGTACAGGTTGTGCCAGTATCAGAACCTTTGTCTTTATCATGCACACTTTGCTGCTCACAAAGGTTTACATTAGCACTTGCAATTTCAGCTTCAATTTCTGGTAAGTCCTCAATGGTACCTACTGCATCAAGTATTTTTGCAGGCAAGTCTTCAAGTTGTACTATGTCGCCATCAACTAATATACTAAGGCGTTCCATAAAATTTTCAAGCTCGCGCACATTACCAGGCCATGGATATGCTACTAAAATACGTGCTGTCACGGGGCTTAGCTCAAGAATGTTTCGTTTCTTTTTTTTGCAAAAATTTTGTAAAAAATGACGAACGAGGAGCAATACATCTCCTCCACGCTCACGCAGTGGCGGTAAATGCAAAGGAATTACATTTAACCTATAATACAAGTCCTCTCTAAAACGTCCGGCTGCAACTTCTTGCTCAAGGTCTCTATTCGTTGCGGCTATAATTCGCACATCTACTTTTTTTATACCAGAACCACCAACTCTTTCAATTTCTTTTTCTTGTAAAACACGCAAAATTTTAACTTGTAAGCTTAAGTCCATTTCTCCTATTTCATCAAGAAAAACTGTTCCTCCATCGCCTAATTCAAAACGTCCAGGTCGTGAACGAATAGCATGGGTAAAAGCACCTTTTTCATGCCCAAAAAGTTCTGATTCCAAAAGTTCTTTAGGTATTGCCCCACAATTTATAGGTACAAAGGGCTTAGCGGCACGCTCGCTATGGGCATGTAAAGCACGCACCAATAGCTCCTTACCAGTTCCAGATTCACCAGTAACAAGCACGGTACTCTCTGTAGGGGCAACCTTCATAAGTACTTTAAATACATCAGATAATGTTGTGCTTTGACCTATAATACCGCTACTTTGCCATTCCATGCGCATCTCCAAAAAAATTGTGCGAACATAAAAAATAAAGTCTTCTTACTGTCAATACACTGACGCTTAAAAAAAATCCAGTAAAATTATGGATATTAGCCAATTTTTTTCATTTTTTCTTACAGCACATATAGAAAAGAAAAATCAAAAAACCCCTAAGACAAATGTACTAGGGGTTTATTATTATGACATTGATAGTATTTAAGAGTTGTAAATATTTGCACAACTTGAAAATTATGCTTCAAAAGAGCGCATAGCCTCCACGGATACTGCAATAACTTTTTTAAGTTCTTCAATGGCTGGCTCCACACCGGCTTGGTCTTTAAGTGCGGTTTCAAGCACTTTTCCTGCTTCAGCCAATGCTTCTGCTCCAAGGTTAGCTGCAGTACCTTTTATAGTGTGGGCTTGCATTTGAGCATCATCAAGATTGCCAGCAGCAACGGCAGCAGCAACTTTTTCTGCAGCGTCATCTAAGCTATCAGAAAAGCGTATTAATAATTTGGCATAAAGACCACGATTATTCACTACGCGTGCAACGCCATCTTGCCAGTTTAAGACTTCTAAAGCCATAATTCCTCCAAAATATCATTGAATATCAATACAATATCCTTTTTATGCAATTTGACCTACAATCAGGATACATATAAGCTATTAATTTTTATAAAATTTAAGCGTAAAGCCTTGCCTCAGACACAATAGGGATATTATGCTCTTGCAATACTTCTATTGCTTTTTCAGAATTATCAAAGCGGAAAATCATAGTGGCATTGCTTGTATCCCTTTGTACAAAGGCGTACATATATTCCACATTTATAGAATTTTTGGCAAATAGTTCTAGTATTTTATGTAGACCGCCAGGTTTGTCATCCACTTCAACAGCGACAACACCAGTACTACCAATAGTAAAGCCTTTTTCTTCAAGTGCAGCCTTAGCTTTTTCACATTCAGCAACAATGATTCGTAAAATACCAAAATCAGAAGTGTCTGCCAATGAAAGAGCACGAATGCTAACACCAGCCTCGCTCAAGGTGCGTGTTACTTCCGCCAGTCTACCTGCTTTATTTTCAAGAAAAATAGAAATTTGCTCGGCTAACATGTAATCTCCTACATTCAATAACTATTAATTTAGTAAACTATTTTGAACCATCATTGTTATTTTGTTTTTCTTTGGGTGTAATGTCAACTTCATCTGGTTCAGACGAGGCCCTTTTAAAGTTACGAATCGCTCGACCAAGGCCATTGCCAATTTCTGGCAACTTATTCGCACCAAATATAACCAATGCTACTACTAATAGCACCAATATTTCTTGTGTACCTATGCCAAACATACTGCCTCCAAATTATTTATTTACATCTACTCTTTACATGCCACAAAGTCAAGTGGATATACTGTGATATGAGCAATGATCAATGTGTGATTGTTAATTTAACTGGCTAGATTAAAAGTTTTTATGTGAATTTAAAAATATCTAAAAAATAAATTAATTGTATTATCTTGCGCTTAAAGTAGTACAATGGACAAACTAGAATGATGCAAATATAGCAATATGAAGCATTGCATCATATAGATTCTATGTTTATAATGACTTTAGTTTTTGAAGGAGAAAGATATGCAGCAGGCTATACCACCAATTTTTTTACCTATTTTACAAAAAGAAAATGTGTCACATAAGCTACAAAATATGTTAACACAAAACTTAAGTTGCAATGCTTTTTATTTATGGCCTGGGTTTGAAGCAATTCCCAAAGATTATTGGCAGCCACAACAATATCCTCTTACTCCAAAGCAAGCTCAAATTTGTTTTAATGATTTTCAGTCCATAGGTGACGCGGCACTGTCAGGAGTACCCATGCATGCTCTTGTGACTCACCAACACCCAAATCATAAGCTTAGAGATCTATCTGAACAGTCACTTTTGACACATTTTGCTAAAACGGGGCAAGCTATGCAAAGTGACTCAGATATGAATGCTGAACATAGCTTTCATATTCAAAGTGCAGCTCAAAAATACCTACTATGGGCTTGGCTTTTAGAGGATCACTTTAGAGAAATCAATGCCCTCACACAAACATATGCGCATAATAACCAAAAAATTATTGATACATTAGGTGTAGATAGTGATGATGCTCTTACTACACTTGAACAAATTGAAAAGAATATAGATATGGATAATAGTGCATTTTTACCTGCGTGGGAAGGTGTGCTTGAAAATGCGGTTATTTTTTTACCTTCCCCTTGTACTATTATAGTGAATTGTAATAATATGGCAAAGCATGTACGTGAGGTTTGTACAAACTTACAAGACTTTAATCCTCAATCTAATGATATTATAAAGCTTAATAAAGACATTAAGGTACAGGAATGTCATACTACTCTAAAGGGTGTTTTGAATAAGAGCCAGAAGCAGCAGCAACTAAACCCTTGGTTACAAAAAGAAATACGCATAATTTTAATGGAGAATATATAATGTCTGAAATACTTAGCAATGCTGATGAGCATAAAAAACCACATCTTTTATTGCCAACAGATTTTGTAGGTATTATTTTTGATTGTGATGGTGTAATTTTAAATTCACGTGCTGCCAATGCTTTATACTACAATAAAGTATTAGCTGCACTTGGTCTCAAACCATTGACTGATGAACAGGAATCTTTTACCTATATGGCGACGGTGCGTGAAGCCTTGGAGTATATTATACCTAAGGAGTTGCACCCAAAAGTACCTCAAGTTTGTAAAGATGTGGTAAATTATAAAAGAGATATTATGCCACATATCACACTTGAAGATGGATTTATGGACTTTATAAATTGGGCAAAAAGCAATAGTATCAATATGGCCGTGCATACTAACAGATTTGATGGTATGCCTGCTATACTTGAGACATTTAATCTACATGGTTTTTTTGATTTAGTGATGACTGCAGCTGATGCTACACCAAAGCCAAGTCCGGCAGGTATTTATAAAATACTGGAAGTATGGAAACAGCCTGCAAGTAACGTGGTGTTTATTGGTGATAGTTCTAACGATCAGCAAGCAGCAATGGCTGCGCAAATGCCTTTTATTGCATATAAAAACCAAGTACTTGAAGCGGCATTAAATATTGATAGTTTTGCATTTTTGAAAGATCTATTACAGAAAAAATATATTTGCTCTTAACTGCAGCAAATATAATAAAATACTGAGGTAAATTTATGATTGTACTTTCTAATACTCTTGCTGCCATTGCCATTGTGCTTGGCGGCTTGCTTAAGATTTATTTTTGGGTTGTTTTAATTTCTGCTATACTTTCTTGGGTGCGCCCTGACCCATATAATCCAATTGTACGTACATTACGAACGCTTACAGAGCCAGTGTATTATCGTATACGAAAAGTATTACCTTTTACGTATACAAGTGGCATAGACTTTTCACCAATAATAGTATTGTTGGCTATAGAGCTTGTGGATCGTATTGTAGTTGCATCGTTATTTCAGTATTCACAAACCTTAGGCTAGTAATACTTTCTTTATTATAGTATATTGATAATCAGAAACAAAACGTGTACAATGTCTCTTTATGGTATACTATGTACACGAAATTATGATGGTTTGGGGTGTAAAATACCACATCCCACTAAATTGTAATCTGCAAACATTGGAGGGTTCAGATGGAACAACACGAAATCGAAATGCTTGAAAATTTATCTCAAAATGATCCTGAGCTCAAAGAATTATGGGATGAGCATCTTTTATACTCCAAGCAAGTTAATAAGCTTGAGGGTAAAAGTTTTCGTACCCCAACAGAAGAACAAACCTTAAAACAGCTTAAAAAACAAAAGCTTGAAGGTAAAACTAGCCTTATGGCATTACTTGAAAAGCATATGGCAGGAGAATAATAGAAATGAAAATGACCGGTGCACAGATTTTGCTTGAAACGTTTAAGCGCGAAGGGGTAGATGTATTTTTTGGTTACCCAGGCGGTGCTGTTATTGATATTTATGACGAAATAACAAGACACCCAGACCTTCGCCATATTTTGGTGCGTCATGAACAAGCTGCTGTGCACGCGGCTGACGGTTATGCTCGTGCCTCCGGTAAGGTTGGCGTATGCCTTGTCACGTCTGGGCCAGGTGCAACCAATACTGTTACGGGCATAGCCACGGCTTATTGTGACTCTATACCTTTAGTTATAATTACTGGGCAAGTGCCAACTCCTTTAATTGGTAATGATGCCTTCCAAGAAGTTGATATAGTAGGTATAACACGCCCTTGCACTAAGCATAACTTTTTGGTTAAAGATATTACAAAACTCACTACAGTTTTGCGCCAAGCATTTTATTTGGCTCGTTCCGGTCGTCCAGGTCCAGTGTTAGTGGATTTACCAAAAGATGTTATGCAAACTGCCATTGAATTTGTATGGCCTGAAAGTGTTCAAATGCGTAGCTATAATCCAACTTATAAGCCAAACCTTAATCAACTACGCAAAGCAACTGATGAAATTATAAAGGCTAAACGTCCTTTGATTCTTATTGGCGGTGGAGTAATAAGCTCAGATGCGGCACCTACGTTAAAAGAATTGGCTGAAACTTACCACTTGCCTATAGCCTCAACTCTTATGGGACTTGGAGGTTTTCCAAGTAATAATGATTTATGGCTTGGTATGGTGGGTATGCATGGCTGCTATGCTGCCAATAAAGCAATTAATAGTTGTGATTTAATTATGGCTGTTGGAGCTCGCTTTGATGATCGTGTGACGGGGCGTATATCTGCTTTTGCACCCAACGCAAGAATTGTACACATTGATATTGACCCTACATCCATTCGTAAAAATGTTAACGTGCATGTGCCTGTTGTTGGCGATTGCCACGAAGCTTTAAAAGGTTTGTTGTCTATTCTTTCATCACGCAACCAAGAAAAAAATTGGGAACAAGATCACAGCGATTGGATTAAGCAGTTACGTTCTTGGGATAAAGATTGCCCTGTTTGCTATCAAAACGCTAAAGATGGTGTTAAACCACAAGCTGTTATTGAAGCGCTTCATCGCATAAGCGAAGGTAATGCCATTATTGCTACAGAGGTTGGACAAAACCAAATGTGGGCGGCACAATTTTATGGTTTTGATAAGCCCCGTACTCTTCTTACATCTGGTGGGCTTGGTACTATGGGATATGGCTTGCCAGCAGCCATTGGAGCTCAATTTGCCTTTCCGGACAGCTTAGTTGTCAACGTGGCAGGTGATGGCTCTATACAAATGAATATACAAGAACTTGCCACTGCCATTGAAAATAAGTTACCTGTAAAAATTCTAATATTAAATAATAGTAAATTGGGTATGGTACGCCAATGGCAAGAGTTGTTTTACAATAAAAACTACAGCTTTACCGATATGGAAGCCCAGCCAGACTTTGTTAAACTAGCTGAGGCTTATGGCGCAGAAGGATACAGAATTACCGAAGCTTCTCAATTGGAGACGACACTTAAAAAAGCTTTGTCCTCACCACATACGGCAATAATTGATGTGGTAGTTGAACGCGAAGAAAATGTTTATCCTATTGTCCCTGCCGGTGCGGCTTTGGACGAAATGCTGTTGGTATAGGAGTGTCCACAATGCAACATGTATTATCAGTTTTAGTTGAAGATGAACCTGGTGTTTTGTCACGTGTGGCAGGACTTTTTAGTGGTAGGGGTTTTAATATTCAGTCACTTAATGTTGCCCCAACCTTAGAGCAAGGTGTGTCACATATGACCATCACTACCAGTGGTGATGCTCAAATTATTGAACAAATTATAAAACAATTACATAAAATTATTACAGTTATTAAAGTTGTTGACTTTGCTGAGCATTGTGCCGTTTCGCGTGAGATGATGCTCATAAAAGTTCATGCCGAGGGTGATACCCGAGGCGAAATACTACGAACAGTTGAAATTTTTCGTTGTCGTGTTATGGATGTTGGTATTAGTGAAATTACCATCGAAGCCACGGGTAACCAAGAAAAATTACAAGCAATTATAAATTTATTTCAACGCTTTGGCATAAAAGAAATTGCTCGCACCGGCACAGTTGCCATGCTACGATCCATGCAGCCTGACTAAATAATGTTGCCATAGGTGAGATTTAAGGAAACATTAATTAAATCGTGTTTCCTTAATTAATAGCATACAAACTCCACTTTGTGGAGCTTGCTCCGCCAAGACATCAGAGATATCATGGCGGAAAGGCACAAAAAATCAATCGTTTACCGGTGCAAGTAAATTACACCTACCCTTGATTTTTGGTCGCATTGGCTACCGCCAACGCTCCATTTAAGGAAACGCCGATTTAATCAAGCGTTTCCTTAACTATAACCTCTAGCTATTCTTAAGGAAGATTCATGAAAGTTTATTATGAAAAGGACGCAGACCTTGCATTATTAAAGGACAAAACAGTTGCCATTATTGGATATGGTAGCCAAGGTCATGCGCATGCGCAAAATTTACGCGATTCGGGAGTTAATGTCATAGTTGGACAACGTCCTGGTGGTGCTAATTATGAGCTTGCAAAAGAGCACGGTTTTAATCCAGTTTCAGCCTCTGAAGCTGCAAAAGCTGGTGACTTTATTATGATATTGTTACCAGACCAAGTGCAAGCACAAGTTTATGAAAATGATATTAAGCCACACCTTAATGCAAACAAGGCACTTTTATTTGCGCATGGTTTCAACATACACTTTGGACAAATTGAACCTCCTAAAGATGTAGATGTATTTTTGATTGCCCCTAAAGGTCCAGGACACTTAGTACGCCGTACTTTTACTGAGGGTGGTGGTGTACCTTGCCTTGTAGCAATTCATCAAGATGCTAGTGGTAAGTCATTAGATAAGGCACTTGCATATGCAGCAGGCGTTGGTGGTGCACGTTCCGGCGTTATTGAAACTACTTTCCGCGAAGAAACAGAAACAGACCTTTTTGGTGAACAAGCTGTTTTATGCGGCGGACTTTCTGCATTAGTTAAAGCTGGTTATGAAACACTAGTTGAAGCTGGCTACCAACCAGAGATGGCTTATTTTGAGTGCTTGCATGAAGTGAAGCTTATTGTAGACCTTATGTATGAAGGTGGCCTTGCTCGTATGCGCTATTCAATCAGTGATACTGCAGAATATGGTGATTATGTTACTGGGCCACGAATTATTACTGAAGAAACAAAAAAAGAAATGAAGCGTGTACTTAGCGATATACAAAATGGTCGATTTGCACGGGACTTTATACTTGAAGCACGTGCCGGTTATCCTATGTTTAAATCTACACGTAGACTTGAAGCAGAACATAGCATTGAGCAAGTGGGCGGACGTTTACGTGAAATGATGCCTTGGCTTAAAAAGAAATAAAATTAGTTTTGTTTCAACTGATGAATAAATATAGTTTTATTGCCAGTCATGATTATAAATAGATTAACTGAAAAATGATAATATATTAAAATTATATTTTTTTTCAGTTAGAAGATATAAAATATAAATTGCCAGAAATAAACGTACGCAATACGATTTTCTGGCAATTTTGCTTATATCATTTTAACTTTTTTACCCTTTTATTATATACAATTATTATGCTTTTCAGTGCAAAGTAGTTAATGTGTATTGACATAAAGAAAACTTATTGATTTAATAAAGTTCATTTAGTCTTACATTGCGGACGAGAGGTTATATTTAGCTAAGAATTACACGGGAGGATTCATGCCTGTAAAATGTTTTAGTATTGGCCCACTTGAAACCAATTGTTATGTTATTCATGAAAATGGCGATGGCATAGTCATTGATCCAGGTGGTGATCCAAAGCCTGTCATATCTTACCTTGAACAAAACAAAATCAACCTTGTAGGAATCTGTTTAACCCATTTGCACTTTGATCATCTGTATGGTGTGAAAGATTTGCAAGACGCAACTGACGCATCCGTATATTCACCGCCTGATGATGCTTTTTTGCTAGAGCAAGAAACAGGTAGCGGTGGGATGTGGGGTTTTCCTAAAATTAAAAAGTTCCTAGCAAATTCGTTAACTGCTGGACCATACAATTTGGGTAGCCTAACTTTTATGGCCTTGCACACTCCAGGGCATAGCCCAGGCAGTACTTCTTTATACTTTTCACAAAGCAAAGTTGTTTTTACAGGAGATTTAATTTTTTATCGCTCAATTGGCCGTTCAGACCTACCTGGTGGAGAACATGAAACGCTTATTCATTCAATCTGCCATGAAATTTTTGCTCTCCCAGATGACACGATTATATACCCAGGACACGGTCCAGAAAGTACCGTGGGAGATGAAAAAAACAACAACCCCTATTGCGGCTCTTTTGCGAGGTAAAATTATGCAACAAGCTCCCATTCGTGTATTAGCCTGTAGTCCCCGTGCCAGAGGTAATTCTGACTTTATAGTGCATAACTTTGTGCAAGGTGTACGTAATGCAGGAGGAAAAGTTGAAGTGACTTTTCTTCGTGAACATTCCATCCTGCCATGTACTGTGTGTCATGCTTGTTTTGACGATGCTAATAATAAATGTATACTTTCTATCCGTGACGATGCGGACATTATTTTTGCTCAAATTGAACAGGCTCCATTAGTGTTTATAGCTGCGCCCATTTTTTTCTATCATTTGCCTGCACAGCTTAAAGCTTTCCTTGATAGAGCCCAATGTTATTGGGCCAAACGCGAAAAATTGATCAAGGCTGGCGAGTACAAGCCAAATCCCAACCCAAAACCAGCTATGGCTGGGCTTGTTGCAGCGCGGACACGCGGCGATAAACTTTTTGAAGGTAGCATTTTAACTTTACAGTATTTTTTGGATTTATTTGATATCAAACTTCAAGAAACTTGCCAAATGTTTGGTTATGATGGGCCAGATGAGTTAGCGGCTGATGGTGTTGCCTGTTCACGATTTTTTGAGCTAGGTACAAGAGCACAAGCTATGGTTGTAGAGAGCATAGGTGCACGCAATTTGATGTTATAAAAAATATATTAAATTATTACTCGCAATTAAAAATTATGATTTATCAAAAAACAGCCGCACTTATTAATAGTTTTTGCGGCTGTTTTTTTGGGGAAAGGCGTTGTCTTGCTTGTCATATGCCTTTCATACCAACAGTTTGTGCAGACGATTTTATTTGTACCACTTGTGCATTGCAAATTGAAGTAAAGCATGACTTTACATGTACATTGTGTGGGCATCCTTTGCATCAAGCACCTAACCCAACTTGTTGTATATCATGCATTGAAAATCCACCACCTTGGGATTCATTGTCGTATTATGGCGTGTATAATAAGTTATTGAAGGCTATTATAGTAAAGTATAAATTTTCTGCTGATTTTACATTATTACCTGTGCTTAGTATGTTTTTATATAAAGCATGCCAAAATTTACCCTCATGTCAAATTATCTTGCCTATGCCTCGCCACAATAAAAGACTTATATCACAGGGTTTTAATCATGTGTTGGAACTTTGTCGCCCTTTGGAAAGAAAATTAGGTACACCCTTAAACTACAATGTGTTGACCCGAACACGTAACACTGCACCACAAAGCAGTCTTTCAGCTAAGCTTAGAGAAAGCAATCCACGCAATAGTTTTAAGTCAGTACCTATTATACATGATAATGTTCTACTTATTGATGATGTTTTAACTACTGGTTCTACATTACGTCATGCCAGCTTAGCCCTGCGTGAACAAGGTGCAAAAAAAATTCATATTGCAGTAATTGCAAGAGTGGAAAAATAATAGCATACAAATTGTTCGTTCTTGCATTTAAATTGAATTTTTATCTTTGAAAAAAATTTGCAAGTATTTCTTAGAAAAGTAAGCTTACTCTAAAACTTCCTTTATGGGCATGCAAAAACTTCGCTTTAGTAGAAAGTTTACATTTAAAGACTCCTGTGCAATGAATGATGCAGTACTAATTATTTATATGCTATTGATTGCATATATTAGGTCACGATTTACTGACAATATTTTGCAATTAGATGTGATATTTTTTAAAAGCTCTGTACAAAAACACAATATGAGCTTAATTTATAATCAAGAATTTATAACGAGGTATATATGAAAAATATTTTTGATGCAGTAAAGGGTGCTAACCTTGGTAATATTGGTTCAAATTTAAGCTCGGTGCTTGGCGGCAATGCCGCAGCTGGTGCAAAAAATGTTGCAAGCAGCATGGGGGGAGTAGGGGGACTTGTTGGATCAGCAGCTATTGGTGGTCTTATGGGAGCATTATTTTCTGGTAAAAAAGCAAAAAAAATGGCTAAAGGTGCTTTAGTTGTGGGTGGTACAGCAGCAGCAGGCGCATTGGCATGGAATTTTTATCAAAAATGGTCACAAAGTAATAATGCACCACAACAAACGCAAACTCCCACTCAAGGAGCATACACAGCACAACAAAGTGAGCAGACACAAAGTCAAGCTTTGCCTCAAGCAGAAAGTACTGCTATTATTTTATTAGAAGCTATGGTTTTTGCTGCACGTGCTGATGGGCATATTGATGAAGAAGAAAAGCAAAATATTCATAATGCTACAGAAGCACTTTTTCCTGGTCAGCAAATATCTGGCTTGCTAGATAATTTATTGCAAAAGCCCATTGATCCTGTATCATTGGCAGCTAAAGTGCAAAATAAAGAAGAAGCATATGATTTGTATCGTTTATCTTGTGCTGCTATTGATATTGATTCATTCATGGAGCGTAGCTATCTTGATGGGCTTGCCAAAGCCTTAAATTTAAATGAAGCTGAAAAGTCTAATCTTGAGCAAGAAGCAATGGCTGCACGTCAACAAGCATAATTTAAAGACCCTGCAAAGTATTAAAGGCTACTTTGCAGGGTCATGTTTTTTATAAATAGTAAGGTTTAATTTAACGTTTTCAAAATTAAAGTTTAAACCAATCTGTATTTAATTATAGGTAAAATACTTTTTAGGCAATTATTATGCAAAAATTATAAAACTCTATTATCCTTGTAATAATCTTCTTAATTCAATTAAAGTATCTTCTGCATGATCTATGGGAACTTGACAAGTACCAGCATTCAAATGCCCGCCACCGCCATAGGTTAGCATTATTTCACCAATATTAACATTTGAGCTGCGATTCAAAATTGATTTACCTACTGCAAAAACTACATTTCGTTTATGTAATCCCCACATGATGTGGGAAGAAATATTGCATTGTGGGAAAAGAGCATATAATGTAAAGCGGTTTGTAGCCCAAATGGGGTCGACATCACGTAAATCAAGTTCAATCAAATTACCATGAATTTTAGAGCATAAGCTTAGTTGTTCCTTAGCTTTCTCTTGGTGTTCAAAATACAATTCAATGCGTTCTTGTACATCAGCATCTTCAATAATTTCTTGTAAACTTATACCACTACCGCAAAGATGAATCATCTTCATCATTAGTTCGTAGTTACTGATGCTAAAGTTACGAAAACGCCCAAGGCCCGTGCGTGGATCCATTAAATAGCTTAATAAAACCCAACCTGTTGGATTTAATACTTCCTCAATATTAAAGTTTGCAGTATCAGATTTATCAACAGCAACCATCATTTCATCAGAAATATCTGGAAAAGTGTCCTTGCCACCAAAATGTTCATAAACAACACGGGCAGCAGAGGGGGCTCCGGCATTAATAATATGATTTTGTACACCTGAGGTTGATCTAAGCACCTCAGAAAGGTGATGATCAAAACATATATGCACGTATGGATTGTACGGTAAGTTTGTTGTTATGTCATTTTTAGTAAGCTCAACACGCCCATCTTGAACATCTTTTGGGTGAACAAATAGTATATCACCAACCATGTCCATCTTTTTAAGCAATACGGCGCACACAAGACCATCAAAGTCACTTCTAGTCACCAATCTATACTGGGATGCCATAATCGCCTCCAAAGAAAAATTTAAATTTAGTAGAATTATGCAGATAAACTTTGCCCTTTAGAAATTATTTTGTCAAGAGCAGAAAGATGTAATAGTAGAAAAATTAAGCTTTGCCATGTATATTTTATTTAATATATTTCATGTGTTATCATGTTAATGACATTCGCACAATATGTTATTTCGGTTGTAAAATTCTTACTTTTAGGCTTGGCATAAGCATAGCTCTTGCGTATAAATAAATTATGCAAGAACACAAAAGCAAACAATATGATGCCATAATTTTAGGCGCAGGCGCTGCTGGCTTAATGTGCGCTATTTATGCTGCTAAGCGAGGTTTACGTATAGCTCTTATTGATCATAATAGGCATGCTGGACGTAAAATTGCTATTAGTGGTGGTGGAAAAGCTAACTTTACAAATATTTTTATGCATAGTGATTTTTATAGTGCTGCACCTGATTTTATTGAGCCAGCATTAGATGCATTTCAACCTAAGCAAATGTTGGAATTTTTTAAAAAAAATAAATTATCCTGGGAAGAGCGTGAACATGGTCAACTTTTTGGATTGCAAAGTGCTAAACTTTTGGCTAACTGCTTGGTAAAGGAATGCCTTAGTCATAATTGTCACTTTTTTCTTGGGCATGAGCTTGTATCAGTTTGCAAAAATGAAAATATATTTACTGTGCTTTGCCAAAAAGAAGAAAATCAACAAACTTTGCATTCTAAAAATCTTATTCTTGCACTTGGTTCGTCTGCCTGGTCAGGAATTGGTGCTACAGACTTTGGTTTGCAATTGGCCAAACAATTTGGACACAGCACATATCCATTTTCTTCGGCTTTAACATCTTTGCAAATGCCTAAACATTGGCCTTTAGCTGATTTGTCCGGTATTAGCCTTAGAGTGGGCATGAGTACTGCAAATTACTCTTGCATTGATGATCTTTTATTCACACATAGTGGATTAAGTGGGCCAGTTACATTGCAAAACTCATTGCATTGGAAAAAAGGCAACTCAATACAAATTAATTTTTTGCCAAATACTAACTTGTCAGATTTGCTTGATGCAAAAGATTGCGCAAAACTTTACGCGCGCAACTTAGTATGTCGTCATATGCCACAAAGACTTGCTGACAAACTTTTACCGGCAGAATATGCTAGGCGTAAAATAGCAGAACTTTCACGTAAAGCACGCAATGAAATTTGTCAAAGTATACATGAATTTAAAATAATACCACAAGGCATTTGTAGTTTAGATCGAGCTGAGGCAGCACTTGGTGGTGTTAATACTAAGGAAGTGAATCCGTGGAGTATGGAAAGCTATATTGAGAAAAACCTTTATATTATAGGTGAATTACTCGATGTTACGGGTCAACTTGGTGGATATAATTTGCATTGGGCTTGGGCTAGTGGTTATGTAGCTGGGCAAAGCATGTAATTTTATAAAAATACCTTGTGAAAGAGATATAGTTAAAGACTCATGCACAATTCATTGTGCGGAGTCTTATGGAGCGTTGACAGCAAGTTAATGCGACTGATAAATCAAGAGTCCTACCCGAA
>CAYJPT010000024.1:0-22220 GCA_964372165.1 uncultured Desulfovibrionaceae bacterium
ATTCGGCGTGCAAAGTAGGCACAATTGCCTACTTTGTAAGGAAACGCACAATATGTTTTTTGGCTTGCTGATTTAATCAGCGTTTTCTTAAATAGAATTTTTTATTTTTACTGTAATGACAGTGTTTTGTTGTGATAATTGAGTGAGGGATAAAAAATATCCCCTCTTTACACTTGACAAAGACTAAGAAGTAAGGCAAATACTCCTTTCTCTTTTGGAGGTTTAGACATGTATGCAATTGTTGAAGCCTGCGGAAAACAATTCCGCGTTGAAGAAGGCTCTAAAATTACCGTTGATAAGCTAAAAGCCGAAGTCGGCAGCGAAATCACATTGGACAAAGTACTTATGCTTGGTGGTGATAACTTTAAAGTTGGCGCACCATACATTGAAAATGCACAAGTAAAATGCCAAGTACTTGCCCATGGTCGTGGCGAAAAAATTATGGTTTTCAAACGCTGGCGTCGTAACGACTCACGTAAATTACGTGGGCATCGTCAAGATTTGACCACCATTAAGATAACTGGTATTTCTGCCTAATTAAATAGTAGAGCTACT
Source organism: uncultured Desulfovibrionaceae bacterium (assembly GCA_964372165.1). Taxonomy (GTDB): domain Bacteria; phylum Desulfobacterota; class Desulfovibrionia; order Desulfovibrionales; family Desulfovibrionaceae; genus CAYJAD01. The sequence goes on from CAYJPT010000024.1 coordinate 556, forward strand.
GGCATCTGCAACATGAGGAAAAAATGCATGGCTTAAGTTATGCCTCTTGTCCTCATTGTATCTTGTAATTTTGAGTGGTCTAATTGTTTTTAGGCTGTTATGGAGAGTATATTATGGCACATAAAAAAGCAGGCGGGTCATCGCGCAATGGTCGCGACAGTCAAGGGCAAAGACGTGGTGTAAAGCGTTTTGGCGGTCAGCGTGTTTTAGCTGGCAGTATCCTTGTGCGTCAATTAGGTACACGTATTTTCCCTGGTGATAATGTGGGCATGGGTAGAGATTATACTCTTTTTGCCAAGACTGACGGCATCGTTAAGTATGAAAAATACATTCGTAAACGCCGCTCATTGACCAGAGTTCACATAGTTGAAGCTAGTGCGTAAATTTTGATATTTTATTTAAACGGATTAAATTCAAATTAAAACTTTTTAATTTGTGATTTAAACTCGAATAAGATATGTTTTTTAATGCCGCAGGGGACAATCAAAGATTGTGACCACTGCGGCATTATTTGCTTGTATAAGGTATATATTATGCGATTTGTAGATGAAGCCATTATTACAGTGCGCGCCGGAAAAGGCGGACATGGTTGTGTGTCTTTTAGGCGTGAGAAATTTGTTCCTCGTGGTGGGCCAGATGGTGGTGATGGCGGTGATGGTGGCAATGTTTTAGTACGCGCTGATGCGCGCCTTTTAAGTTTATATGACTTTCGTTTACAAAGACTTTATGAGGCACAAAATGGGCAACCCGGTATGGGTAGCCAGTGTAATGGGCGTAAGGGTGAGCATTGTGTTTTACATTTGCCTGAGGGTACTCTTATATATGAGCAAGGGCCGGAGGGAGAAGTTTTGGTTGCAGATCTCACTGACCCTGAAGCTGAATTCATTATTGCAAGCGGTGGTAGAGGTGGTAAAGGCAATGAGCATTTTAAATCATCTACCATGCGCGCACCACGTTTTTCTCAACCAGGTGAGCCGGGCGAAGAGCGTAGTTTACGCCTTGAATTAAAAATTCTTGCTGATGCTGGGCTTATTGGCTTACCAAATGCTGGTAAATCTACTTTTTTATCTAAGGTTTCTGCCGCGCGTCCAAAAATTGCCGCTTATCCTTTTACAACCATTATTCCAAATCTTGGTGTGCTTATTGATGAGTATGATCCAGGACGTAGGATGGTAATAGCCGATATTCCGGGACTTATTGAAGGTGCACACCTTGGGCAAGGGCTTGGACACAGATTTTTAAAGCATGTTGAGCGCACGCGTTTTATGGTTCACCTTTTAAGTGTTGAAGATGTACATGAAAGTGATCCATGGGCAGGTTTTGAGCTTATAAATAGTGAATTATCAAAGTTTGATGAAGGTCTTGGTCAGCGTGTGCAAATTGAAGTTATAAATAAAATAGATCTTATTGATGAAGATACCTTAGAAAGCTTAAAGGCAAGAGCTAAGGCTGACAATAGACAAGTATTTTTTATATCTGCCATGCATGGGCAAGGCATTGAAGAAGTAGTTGAGTATATATGGAAAATGAGAGATGGGCTTGAAGTTAATGCACCCTTTATACATTTAAAAGAAATAGAGGTGCAAGAAGAAGAGTTTGAAGATATTGAAGTGGAATATACTAATGAATAGGTGAATTATGTTTGGCAAAAAATTTTTTGGTTTTATTATAATTTTAATTGCGGTTGGGGTATATTTCTATAATGAATTTCAACATCCACGTTTTGGAGTTGACCCTAGTGGGCAACGTTTAGCACGCATAGAGAAATCACCAAATTATGAAAATGGCGCCTTCAAAAATAGTATGCCTGAGCCCACTAATTTAGAAAAAGATAATTTTTTTGTGCGCATGTACAATATTCATATAGCAAAAGGTGGCAATCGAACCCCCAAGTCACCATTACCCACTGTAAAAACAGATATTAAAAATATTGACCGAGAGCAAAATGTCATAATCCCTCTTGGACATTCATCTTATTTTATACAACTTTACGGTGTACGCATCTTGGTAGACCCTGTATTTAATGATTATGCTGGACCATTTTCATTGATAAATAGGGCATTTGAAGGCACTACGGTTTACACCTTAGAGGATATGCCAGATATTGACTATGTTTTTATTTCGCATGACCACTATGATCATCTTGAATATGAAACTATGCTTGCCTTGCGCGGTAAGGTTCATAAAGTAATAACCACACTTGGTCTTGGTGCATACTTAGAACTGTGGGGCTATAAGCCGGAAGAAATTTGGGAAGGGGATTGGTTTGATAGCATAAGGCTTAAAAATAATATTGAATTACATATTTTGCCTGCACGGCATTATTCATCACGTCGCTTCACACGCAATAAAACACTTTGGGCCGGTATGGCACTTATTGCGCCATCGCTTAAAATTTATTATAGCTCTGATAGTGGTTATGGAGATCATATCCAAGCCATAGCAAAAAAGTTTGGTGAATTTGATCTTGCTATTCTTGATGTAGGACAATTTAATCCAAAAGGTTGGCCTCATATACACTTTTTACCAGAGCATGCAGCAAAAGTTGCAGAAGAAGTAGGAGCAAAACGCATGCTGCCTGGTCACAATAGTAAATTTGCTATTGCCTTACATGATTGGAAAGACCCTCTGGAAAAAATGAGCCAAGAAAGTATTGGTAAAAGCTATACTTTGCTAACCCCACGTATTGGTGAAGTAATAGATTTAGATGATGCGGAACAAAGCTTTGATTCTTGGTGGAAGACTATAGAATAACATGCAATAATTTCAATCCATGCTGTAGCGTGGTATCTCTATATGAAATTTTATTTTTCAAAAATGGTTTTATGAGAGGTATATAAATGTATAATGTGCCAAATATTTTGACTATTGCCGGTTCAGATTCTGGTGGTGGGGCAGGTATTCAAGCAGATTTAAAAACCATTATGGCACTTGGTGGTTATGGCATGAGTGTCATAACAGCCCTAACAGCCCAAAATGGTGAGGGAGTGCGCGCTATACATGCTCCTGAGCCTAGCTTTGTAATTGAGCAATTAACCACGGTGCTAGATGGTTTTGTTGTAAATGCTGCAAAGACTGGTATGCTTTTTTCAGCTGATATAATTGATGCACTTGTGCCGCATTTACAGCAAATTGAATTTCCATTGGTAGTTGATCCGGTATGTGTAAGCCAAAGTGGGCATGTATTATTGCAAGAAGATGCCATAACAAGCTTGAAAGAAAAACTTATACCCTTGGCTTATATCTTAACACCCAATAGACCGGAAGCTGAGTTACTAACCGGCATTAATATAAATGATAATGATGATATGGCTAAAGCTGGTCAAATGCTGTTAGATATGGGAGCTAAAGCTGTACTTATCAAGGGTGGCCATTTTGATGCATCTATCATGGTTACAGATTGGCTATTTGAGCAAGATTGTGAGCCACAGGCTCTTCGCCAAGCCCATGTAAATACAACTAATAACCACGGTACTGGTTGTACTCTTTCAGCGGCAATAGCTAGTTATTTGGCCAAGAAACAACCATTACGTGTGGCTATAACTAAAGCACAAGAATATGTTAACCTTGGTTTGCGCAAAAGCTATGCACCAGGTAAAGGGCATGGTCCGCTTAACCATGCAGCACAGAAATAATTCATGAATAAAACAGATGTTTTTTGATGAAAATTGAAATAATAAGCTCGTTAAGGGTGATTGTATTGTCATATTACTCATGCGACTATTATAATTAACTAAAGGAGAGTTAAGATGATTAAAGTAGGTAAAACAGCTCCAAATTTTACAACAATGTCATATCGTGACGGGTCATTTGAACCGGTAACCCTAGAGGATTATCGTGACAAATGGGTTTTTCTTTTTTTCTATCCTGGTGATTTCACCTTTGTGTGAGTAACTGAAGTTGCTGCAGTTGCAGCAAAGTTTGAAGAATTTAATAAGCTTGGTGTACAAGTACTTGGCATTAGCATGGACAGTATTTTTGTGCACAAAATGTGGGATGAAAAAGAACTTTCTAAAATCAGTGGCAAGACAAATCCTTTTCCATTATTATCTGACCCATGCGGCGAAATAGGCAAACTATATGGCGTATTTAATGAAGAGCTAAATATTAATTTACGCGGTAGCTTTATTATCAGCCCTGATGGCATTGTACAAAGCATGGAAGTTATAGCAGCACCGGTTGGACGTGACTTTAATGAAGCACTACGCCAAATTACCGCACATCAATTTGTTAAAAATAATGCTAATAAAGCAGCACCTTGCGGCTGGAATCAAGGCAAACAAGTGCTTGAACCAGCTCCACAATTGGTGGGCAAGGTTTGGGAAGTTTGGAAACCATAGCTTTTTATATAACTGAATGAATCTACATGAACATTAGATAAAAAAGATGTGTTCATAGTTATATATAGTTGCAACTGTTGGTAATGACTAATGGTTGCAACTATTTTTGTTTTTATAAATATAATGAAATAAGCCATCGTACAGTAAAAAAAGATGGTTTAAGACTCCTGCACTGTAAATTTTTTGTTTTGAAAACTTTTTTACAATTTTCACAAAATTATACTGAAAAAATAATTGTGCAGGACTCTTGGTTTACAAAAATACAGCTAGTTTTATACCCATAACTAAACCAACAAGTCCAAGTAAAATTTGACCCACAATGTTGGCTATAAAAAGCATTATTTGCCTGTTTCGTAAGAGGTTATCGCAGTCAAAAATGAAGCTTGAAAATGTTGTAAATGCACCGAAAAAAGCCACCAGTATAAAATCCTTTTGAGGACTATCCCAAAAGTACACTTGCTCACCCAAGGTCAATGCAAGACCAAAACCAAAGCATCCAACAATATTTACAAAAAAAATTCCCCAAGGCATAGTGGAAGAAAAATATTTGTTAATAATGGAATTTAGAATATGGCGAGCGAAAGCACCGCACATAGCTGCGCCAGAAAAAATTAATATATGGGAAAAATTATGTTCCAAGGTAAAAAATAAATCATTTTTCAGTGCGGACTATTTATCTCTTTTTCTAGCCCTTTTTTCATCCAATTCTTGTTTTTCATGCTTGCTTAATGCGTTAAGCAATGCATCCCTGTAAGTTTTTAAAACAAATATACGAGCATAATATTTAGATTCAGCTGGGACAATGTGCCACGGGGCATAATCAGTGTCAGTACGCATAAACATTTCATCGGCGGCAATTTTATATGCATCAGCTTTTTCACGATTGCGCCAATCATCGTCAGTTATTTTATAGTTTTTCCAATCAATAGCCTCACGTTCTTTGAAACGACGTAATTGTTCTTCTGGCGATATATGCATCCAAAATTTAAGTAAAATATTTTTGCCTTCGGTTAACTGTTCTTCAAAATCATTAATTTCACCATAAGCACGACGCCATTCAGAGGCTTGTGCATAGTTTTCTACTCTTTCAACCAATACACGCCCATACCAAGAGCGGTCATACATTGTTACATAGCCTGACATAGGCACATGCCGCCAAAAGCGCCATAAATAATGATGTGCAAGTTCTTCATCGGTGGGCGCACTTACAGGAATTATGCGTGTTATGCGGGCGTCAACACCTCCGGCAATGCGCCTTATGGCACCACCCTTGCCGCCTGCATCCCAACCTTCAAAAACTAAGGTAGATGATATGCCTTGATTATATGCCTTATAAGAAAGCTGATACACTTCATTTTTAAGTTTTTTAAGTTTTTTTCGATATTGTTCGCGTGTAAGGCTTAAACTCAAGTCCGTTTTATCAAGGGCAGTGACTTGTGATGAGCTTTGAGTGATTTCTTCAATTTTTTTACTTGTTTGGCATTTGCATACAATTGCTTGCTCCAAATTGCTAATTAAAGCCCGTACCACTGAAATGATTTTGAAATCCTTGTCAAAGGCATCAATAATATACCAAGGAGCAAAATCCTTATCAGTCATGGTTATGGTTTTGGATACAGTTTCAATGAGCTGAGGATAATGTTTTTCACTTTCCTTGTCATAAGGTGTAAAACGGCTACAACCTTGTTCTTTCAGTCTAGCTTTACGGCGGCGTTTGTGTTCATCTTCACTAAGGTGCAACCAAAATTTTGAAATTGTATAGTTGTTATCAGCAAGAGTACGTTCAAGCTCTACTCTTTTGTGCATTGTTTGATATAATTTATCTTCACTTATCTGACCATAGGAGGCTTTGCGTATTGTTTCATCATACCAACCACCAAAAAAAATACCAAATTCGCCGTATCCAGGTAGCTTTACCCAGTATTTCCATGAATCAGGGCGCGCAAGTTCTTCATCAGTACTACGCCAAAATGTGCGATTAGTAAGTTTCTTGGCATCCAGCCAAGATGAGAGAGTATTAACAATGGAACCTCGCCCAGAGCCATCAACGCCTAAAATGGTCACAAGTACAGCAATTTTGTTTTTTTCGCATTGTTGCTGTAGTTGAAAAAGTTTAAACCGTAATTCTTTTTCCAGTTCAGCATATTCTTGCTTGGTGTATTTTTGGCCCAAGGTCATGGTTTGAAACATGTTATACCTCCGAACTTATTCCATTGCTTGCGCAAAACGCTCGCGCAGGGCAAGGATTTTATTTTTGGCATCATCCATTGCCACTAGTCGATCACGCTCTTTTTGGACCACTTCCGCAGGAGCACGTTCAATAAAGCTCTCATTTGCTAATTTATTAGAAATGTTAAGAAGGTCTTTGTCAAGCTTGGCTAATTCTTTATCAAGGCGTGCCAATTCTCCGTGCAAATCAACCGCTCCCGAAAGTGGTACGATTATTTGACAGCCCTGCACCACATGTGAAGCACAAGCTTTTGGTATATCAATGCTGGCGTCAATACTTAACTCCCCAAGACGTGCTAAAGTGCAAATCATCTCATGTCCGCTTTGTATAAGTATTTCTTGCTCTTGGTCTACGGGTTGTATCATGGCTTTTAGTTTAAGGGACGGGTTAATATTTAATTCCGATCTGATGGTTCTAAGGGCCACGATAATGTCTTGGATAAATTCCATGCGTTGCGCTTGAGCATTTTTAACGCATTGTGTGCGCATTTCAGGATATGGCTTGGTAGCAATATCCTCATTTGAGCCACCGGGTAAGGCTTGCCATATTTCTGCTGTCACAAAAGGCATAATTGGATGTAAAAGTATTAGCATTTCACGCAAAACTGTCCAAAGCACATACTGAGCAGTGTTTTTACGTTTGTCGTCTTGCATATCATTTTTGATAAGCTCAAGATACCAATCGCAAAATTCGCCCCACAAAAATTTATATCCACATTGGGCAGCGTCATTAAAGCGATATTCTTCTAATGATTTATCCATTTCAACCTTAAATGCTTCCAAACGATGCAAAATCCATACATGGTGCAAGTCTTGTACTTGATTTAAATCAATGGCTTGTGGAGGGCTTTGTGGTAAATTCATCAAAGCAAATCGCGCGGCATTCCAAAGCTTATTGACAAAGTGGCGATATCCTTCAATGCGGTCTTCTGCTAAGCGAATATCACGGCCCATAGCTGCAAATGAAGCAAGGGTAAAGCGCAAGGAGTCGCAGCCATATTTGTCTATCATCTCTAAGGGGTTTATAGAATTACCAAGAGATTTTGACATTTTGCGTCCCTCAGCATCACGCACCAAGGCATGCAAGTAAACATGATGAAATGGTATTTGATCCATAAAGTGTAAACCCATCATCATCATACGTGCTACCCAGAAGAAAAGAATATCAAAGCCTGTTACAAGTACAGCTGTTGGATAAAATGTATTAAGGTCACGTGTATTGTCAGGCCAGCCAAGGGTAGACATGGGCCATAAAGCCGAAGAAAACCAAGTGTCAAGCACATCTTCATCTTGTATGAGATTAGAACTTTGGCACTTTACGCATACATTTGGCGCTTGTTCACTAACAATAAGCTCACCGCATTGTTCACATGTCCAAGCAGGTATACGATGCCCCCACCAAATTTGGCGACTAATGCACCAATCTCGTATATTATCTAGCCAGTTATAGTAAGTTTTAAGCCATGTTTCTGGTAATATTTTTGTTAATTGTGGAACTGCGGCACGTGCACGTGGTGCAAGTTTTGTTGCAGCAACAAACCATTGTGTCGAAACATGAGGCTCAACAACAGTGTGACAACGATAGCATTTGCCAACAGCATGACTAATATTTTCAATCTTTATTAAATCACCTGCGGCATCAATATCTTTTACAATGAGTTTGCGGCATGCTTCTTTTTTTGTACCAGCATATGGCCCAGCCACGTCAGTCATTATGCCCATATCATCAATAGCTTGAATAAACTCAAGTTTATGGCTGTTGCCTAATTGCCAGTCATTGTGGTCATGGCAAGGTGTGACCTTTAATGCACCGCTACCAAAATCTTTATCTACATACTTATCTGCAATAATAGGTATTTCTCTTTTGATAATTGGCACATAGGCTTTTTTGCCAATAAGGTGTGCATAGCGCTCATCTTCAGGGTGCACACAAATAGCACTATCACCTAAAATAGTTTCAGGGCGAGTTGTGGCAATAATGATGCTGTCGCTACCATCGGTTAAGTGATAGCGTACATACCACAAATTACCTTGGCTTTCTTCGTGCTCAACCTCATCATCTGCCAAAGCTGTGTGACAGCGATTACACCAATTAATAATATAATCACCTTTGTAGATGTAGCCATCATTATATAAATCCACAAACACTTTACGCACAGCACGCGATGGTCCCTCATCCATAGTAAAACTCAAATGTGACCAATCTACCGAAGCACCAAGCTTGCGAATTTGATCAAGTATACGATGACCGTAATCCTCGCGCCATTCCCATACCTTATCAACAAAAGCCTCACGCCCAAGGTCTTGGCGTTTAAGACCCTCAGCTGCAAGAGCACGCTCTACAACATTTTGTGTAGCAATGCCTGCATGGTCAGTACCAGGAACCCACAGAACTTTTTTGCCTTTTTGTCTGGCATGTCGGCATAAAATATCAATTAAGGTTATATTTAAGGCATGCCCAATATGCAACATACCTGTTACATTTGGTGGTGGTATTACTATAGCGTATGGTTCGCCTTCAGTTTCCATATCAGGGGTAAAGGTAGAATTATTTTCCCAATGCTCACACCAGCGAGCTTCTACATCGTGAGGCATATAGCCTTTGGGGAGCGTGTTCTCCGCCATCTTGACTTCTCCAAAAAAAATGCGATAATTAATCCGAGAGTATCGGCACCTATGAAACCAATAATATACATCCTTTGGGACGCATCATATGTTTGGGGTTTTATGGCCCTGCATACATTGCAGGGTATGCAACTCCCTTTTAAACTTGTTACATCAGATGACATAACCCACGGACTACTTTTTCGCAAGCCACCAGCTTTGCTCCTCGTACCCGGAGGTACAGCCAGTATTAAGGCTAGTACCCTTGGTACTAAAGGGCGTGCGGCCATTAAGGAATATGTTTCAGGCGGAGGAAAATATTTTGGTTTTTGTGGTGGAGCAGGCCTTGGCTTAACAGGTAAGGACGGATTGGGGCTTTGCCCGTGGAAACGTGCAACGTATTCAAGCCGTTTGCATCATCTTGTTTCAGGGCATATAATTTCAAAATTAATATCCAATAGCCTTGTACCGCAAGAGCTTGGGGAATCTGCATCATTGCCGGTGTGGTGGCCTGGTTTTTTTGAGCCACAGCATGATGATGAGGTGCAAATTCTTGCAACATATACACAACCTGACTCTGACTTTTGCCTAGCAGATATTAATTTGTCCTCTTTGCCGGAGCATATTTTTAATCATTGGCAAGATATTTATGGCATAAATATGGGAGTTGATTTTTTATATGATCACCCCTGTGTAGTGAGTGGTTTTTATGGCAAAGGGCAATATGTTCTTTCATATGCACATTTAGAGACGCCAGATTCAGCCGCGGCTAATGCTTTTATGGTGCACATCGTACATATTTTAACCGGAATAAAAGCAAAAAATACACTTAGCCCCATTTGGGATATAGCAAAATTACCTATAAAATTAGAAAAACTACCTGAAACAGCTGCATTGCATGAAGCTTTGCATGCTATAGAAAGCCTTATGCATTTGGGATGTCAACATCGTTTGTTGTTTATACGCAATACTTGGTTGCATGGTGGGCGCATGGGTATACCAAGTGGCGCATTGAACAACTTATACACCGGGCTTGCTACAGTTTTAAGTATGCCTTTAAATCAAGCTGCTCTTACATTTTGGGAAGAAAATAAAGAGCAATTTTCGCAAAATATTCAAACCTTTTGGCAGGGAGCCGAAGGCTATTTGCTGGCAGAACGACTTGCCACAACTTTACAAAGTCAATTACCTGATGTGCTTAATAAACATATGCTTGCAGAGCAAAGACAAATGCTTTTTGGCAAACCTATGCATGCTGATGGTCTTTATCAGCAGATATTGAATGTTATTGATAGGTTGATTTTTTTATTGGCGCAGGATTAATTTATTTAGTAGATGCTGAAAAACGCATTTTCATGCGCTTTTCAGAAAACATCACGGCGGTCTAAGGACCTTCTTTTTCAGCTTATACTAAGTATCAAATAATTTTCTCAAGTATTGTCATTCTTCTGACAAAACCTCTCTATCTCCCCTAAATATCATACTTGGCATTATCTTTGCTCACTAACAGTGAGTCTTTATATTTTTTAGGTCATAAGCATTTTTAGGAGGATACCATGCCCGTAAATAATTCAGCACTTAGTGGCTCATCCCTTACAGGATATACGAGCGAAGGTAATCAATTACGTATGCCCATTACACCACCAGCAAAAGCAAGCTCAAAATCTTCACCTTTTGCAGCGGTTTTAGCACAACATGGGACAAAAAGTTCTGGTGTAAGCAGTATGAATGTGGGGTTGGAGAAAAGTTTTTCAAAGTCACTTGTCATGCCGCAAAAAGCTCAAGACAGTTCAAGAGAGATTGCGACACGTGCGCATACTATTTCACAAGTTGATATGGATAAAAAACGTATGCAAGCTCTTGACCAATTAAGTCAAAATATAAAAGGAAGCGATAGTCTTTTGGATGTGGCACGTAATGACGTAACCATGCGTAATTTGCGTTCAGCCATTGGTAGTTTTGGTTTAAGAGCACCGGTGATGCCTATGGAAAATTCCATTAAAGCCAGTGCCCTGCAAAATGCGCAGCGCAATGCCATGTTAGAAACCAAGATTGCTAAAGCTGATGTTGCAAAAACAGAAAATAAAGCAACCACTATTGATATGCCTGATTTTGGAAAACTTTCTTCTCAATTTGAATCTGGTAAGGATGGCATTTCAGCCATTGGTTATGATCGTGTTGGTGGTACCTCTTATGGTAAATATCAAATAGCTTCGCGTGTGGGCAGTATGGATAAATTCCTATCTTTCCTTGATACTGCAGCGCCAGATATGGCAGAAAAATTGCGTGATGCAGGACCTGCCAATACCGGCAGTCGCAAAGGTGGCATGCCAGGTGTATGGCGTGAGTTAGCGCAAGAACAACCTGACCGATTTGAAGCATTGCAGGACAAATTTATTTATGAAAGCCATTATAAACCTGCCTTAGATGCCATTGCAGAAAAAACTCCTATGAATGGTGAAAGGATTTCATCTGTGATGCAAGAAGTGCTTTGGAGTACTGCGGTGCAACATGGTCCAAATGGAGCGGCTCGTATTTTTAATAGGGCTACTGCCAAAGCTGGTGATCACGAAGATAAAAATTATGATAAGCGGGTGATTAATAATGTTTATGCAATTCGAGCTGAGCAATTTGGTTCATCAACAGAAGCTGTGCAAGACGCTGTTCGCAATAGAATGCATAGAGAAAAAAATCTAGCTCTTAATATGTTACGTGAAGACGGTAATACCGCTTAAATGTGATGGTTGGTTATGAATATAGTAATTATAAACCTTACTCGCTTTGGCGATTTACTACAATTGCAACCAACCATCTTAGGTCTTGAATCTAAGGGGCATAATGTAGCCTTAATCTGTTTGCAAAATTTTGCAGCCGCTGCAGAGCTTTTACGTGGTGTAAACTATATTTTGCCACTACCGGGCAGTGATTTTTTGCATGATTTGGATAATGATTGGCGTTTAGCCCTTAACTCTGTTGAAAGCATGCTTCAAAAGCTTGAAAAAGATTTTGAAGCCCATATGATAGTCAATACTACTTCCACTCTTGGTGCGCGCTTACTTGCAAAGCGTATAGCCACAAGAACAGGTGAAAAATTGCCTATTCTTGGTTTTGGGCTTGATGATGACGGCTTTGGTATAAGCGGTGATATATGGAGTACATTTTTACAAGGCGCAAGCACTGAGCGACATAATTGCCCTTTCAACTTGGTGGATATATTTCGCTCTGTTTGTGATGTAGCAGATGCACCAGCTCTTTGGGGTTTGCAGCAGCCAAGGATTAAAATTCAAACTGAAAGTCTTAAATTATTAAATAAATATAGCCACCCAGATGCTCAAGGTTTTGTTGGTTTTCAATTGGGAGCAAGCAATATTAAAAGACAGTGGCCAGTTGAATATTTTTCAGAGCTTGGGGCTAAATTATGGCATGAATATAAATTATGTCCTGTACTGCTGGGTAGTGCTTCTGAGCAAGGTTTAGCCAATCAATATGCACAGGCCGTGCAAAAAATACCACATCCATTTGTTAATGTAGTTGGTGCAACCGATATTATGCATCTTGCCGGTGTACTTGTGCATTGCAAGCTGCTGGTCACTAATGATACCGGAACAATGCATTTAGCAGCAGGTTTAAACATTCCCACAGTGGCATTTTTCTTAGCCACTGCTCAAGCGTGGGACACTGGTCCTTACATGCCTAATTGCTGTTGTCTTGAATCTGCTTTGTCTTGCCACCCTTGTGCCTTCCATACACCATGTGTACATGGTGATAAAGCACAACCATGTTTGCATAACATTAAATCGTCAGATGTTTTTGAGCTTATACAGCATTATTTGCAATATAAAGTTTGGCCACGTTATGAACAAAATGAAATTAGGGTTTGGGAAACCGCACAGGAAAGTGATGGTTTTGCCTCGCTTAAAGGCTTGTCAGGCCATGAGGATGAACAACGTAGTCATTGGCTTATGATTCAACGGCATTTTTATCGTCGAATTCTTGACAGCAAATACAAAGCTATTGGCAAGTTACCAGATGCAACACGCTTTACCGATGAGTTACGTCATGAAGTTGGCAATACATTACAACAAGCTATTTCCTTACTGTTATTGCTGGAAAAGCAAATTATGCTTATGCATCATCATCCTTCTGTGCAAAATGGAGAGCGTATTCTCATAAATTGCAACACATTACAGTCTGTTTTGCAAGAGAGTAATTACCTTAAAGTTTTAGCGCACATGTGGGCAATTCTTTCTCAAGAGCATGGTGGCGACTTAACAAGTTTTTCTGGTTTAACTCAAAATTTACGTAGTGTTTTGCTTGAATGGCAAAGTGCTTTATGTGTTAATGGCACATAATTTGCTACAAGTTAGCTAGGTACATAAAACGTGCAGAATTTTCCCCGTGGGGGGGAAAAATTATATAGCTTATAGGACGCAAGGTTAACATTTAAGGAGGGATTATGATTATTATTGATGGACGTCAAACTGAAATGCAAGTAACAAACTTCAGTAATTTAGAAGAAATACTTGTAAATTTGTTGGAAAAATCTGACTTAGAAAATCGTGTTGTAACTGATGTAATTGTCAATCAAGAGCAGTTTTCTGAAATTTATCCACATCAGGCTGAAGATATTGACTCTGAGTCAATAGAAAGTGTTGAAGTTCGCTCAGTACCAATTGGTGAAATGGCTGTAGATATTTCACTTGAAATGTATAAAGTTACTAAAATGATGGGCAATGGTGCAAAAGAAGTGGCCCGCCTTTTCCGTCAAGCGGAAGATGCTGAAGCATTAGAACTTTTTCAAGATGTATTAGATGTTACACGTGATTTTATGGGTATGATTAATGTTTTAAGTTCAGAATTTGGTGTTAGCAAAGGTGAAGAATTTAATAATAGTACAGAGCAGCTTACAACCTTATTAGGTGAGATGAGCGAAGTTATGGAAAATGAAGATTGGGTATTACTTGCTGACTTATTAGAATTTGAATTCATTCCCGTATGCGATGGTTGGCAGAAAGTTATACAAATTCTGCGTGAAGATATATGTAAAATAGTGCAACAATAGTTTAAAAAAGGATTTGCCTAAGGAGGCAAGAATATGCAAACAGCAGCAAATTTTATCGATCAAGCTTTGGCCCTAGGTGAACAAGAGCTCATTGCATTAGAAAATGGTGATGTTGAAGGTGCAATGGAAATAGCTGGTCAACGTTCATGGATTTTATCACAAGCTTGGGAAGCTCGTATGGGGTGTGATGAAGCTGCTTACAAAGAACGCTTGCACAAGGTCTATGATATGCAAAATTCACTGACTGAGTTAGCCGAACAAAAACGTGAAGAATTGCGTTTTGGGATATTACGTTCACGCCAAGAAGGACGTAGACTTGTAGGTTATCGACAAGCTTTAACTCATGCAGTTTAATAGCATAAAGGTATTAAAAAAACAAAAACCCTTTCATGGGGTTTTTGTTTTTTTAAGAGCATAGACAGAGTCTTGGCGCATAAAAAAGGCTATAAATACTGCTGCATAAGTAGCTTTTCGCATGCTCAAATTGAAAGCTCTGCACAATTATTTTCAAATATAATTTTACTGTTAAAATTTTAAAAGCTGCACTGATGCTAAAAATTAATGTGCAGAGCAAAAGGCACAAAAATCAGTCATTTACCGGCGCAAGTTCGACCCAACGGGCACGAAGTGTTCCTGTTAGGTGAAGAATGAACCTTACAGGAATCGTACGCAACGCAATTGCGCCTATTCTTGATTTTTGGTCGCATTGACTATCGTCAACGCTCCACGAGACCCTACGCAATGAATTGCGCAGAGGTCTCAAATTTTGTTAAAGCAGTTATTTTTCCATTTTAAAATCAACTCTAATTTTATACATTTGCTTTGCTGGTAAATTTAGTATTTCTATACCTGTTTTTTTAGTTATGTCATCTAAACTTTGACACACGTCATCCCATGATGGACCAATAAAGGTAAACCATACATTATAAATATGCTTACGCAAATAGTTGTGCGTAACACCTGTGTATGAGTTTACAGTTTGTACAAAGTGCTCCATCTTATCTTCTGGAACCTTTGCAGCGCAAAGTGTTGAGCGAAAGCCAAGCTTTGCAGATTGAAAGTTAGCCCCAAGACGTCGAATCACTTTGCTTTCTTTTAAGGCGCGTATACGTGCCAAGGCTTCTGCTTCTGTAATATTTAACCTTTCACCAATCTCTGCATATGGGCGCGGTGTTAAAGGGAAGCCAGTTTGGATTATATCTAGAATTTTTTTGTCTATGTTGTCTAAAGTCATTATGATTTACCTGCTTTACGTGGCATATATGTGCAAAGTGGTTCTTGAGCCATATGATCATTATCCATACTATAAGCTCGTGCACGGCAACCACCACAAACCTTATGGTACTCACAAACACCACATTTGCCTTTGTAGTCGTCTTGTGTGCGAAATTGTTGGAAATATTTAGAATTTTTCCATATATCAGGGAATGATTGTTCCTTAATATTGCCGCAATTAAGCTCAAGATAGCCGCAAGGTTGTACTTGACCTACGTGACTGATAAAGCAAAAACCTGTGCCCCCAAGGCAACCACGAGTCATAGCATCCATACCGAAGTTATCAATATCAACGCTTATACCTTCTTCTTTGGCTTTTTGGCGCATTATGCGATAATAATGCGGAGCACATGTAGCTTTTAGATGCATTTTGGTGGTTTTACGAAAATCATAAAACCAGTTTAACACATCTTCGTATTCTTCTGCTGTAATAACTTGATCTTTAAGTCTAGCTGCACGGCCCATTGGCACAAGTAAAAATATATGCCACGCAACTGCACCTATGCGTTCGCAAAGGTCAAAAATGCGTTTAAAACTTTGCAAATTATCACGTGTAACCGTGGTATTTATTTGAAACTCAACGCCTGCAGCTTTTAGCAATTCAATGCCACGCATGGAAGCCTCAAATGCACCAGGTACTGCTCTGAAAGTGTCATGGCTTAAGGCATCAGCACCATCAATGGAGATGGAACATCGTTGAATGCCGGCCTCACGAATATTTTTGGCAGTTTCTTCTGTTATTAACGTACCATTGGGTGAAAAAACACAGCGCAAACCCTTTGCTGTAGCATAAGCAATAAGTTCATAAACATCAGGGCGCATCATAGGATCACCACCAGTGAAGATGATGATTGGTTCACCCACTTGAGTAAAGGTGTCTATGAGGGCTTTGGCTTCGTCGGTTGATAGTTCACCCGGGTATGGCTCTGGGTGTGCTTCACCACGGCAGTGTTTGCAGGCTAAATTGCAAGACCTAGTCACTTCCCACGCAATGAGGCGGCATTTTGGTGTGCCGTCAGGTAAAAAGCGGCTGGCATGTGGATGTGCTGCAGCACTATGTTCTATGCTGTGTCCCTGTGGCATTTGCCCATGCGGTATTTGCCCATGCGACATTTTTTTGTGTGGGCAGTTTTGAGTACCATGTGGATGTTTCATGAACGTACAAGTCCTTTAAGGAGTAGCTCTTCGGTAAAATAATTAATAATAATATCCGCACCGGCTCTTTTAATGCCAAGCAATGATTCCATAATGACATTTTCTTCACTAATCCAACCCATCTTTGCTGCTGCTTTAATGAGTGAATATTCGCCACTTACTTGATAAGCAACTAAAGGAACATTAAAATTATCACGAACCAAGCGAATAATGTCTTGATATGGTCCGGCCGGTTTTACCATTAAAAAGTCAGCGCCTTCTTCAATATCTGCTGTGGCCTCACGTATTGCTTCAAGCATATTTGCTGGATCCATTTGATATGATTTGCGATCTCCGCTTTGCGGTGCGGAGTCTGCTGCTTCACGAAACGGTCCATAATAAGATGATGCAAATTTTACCGCATAAGACATTATGGGTATATTTGTAAAACCTGCGGCATCCAAGGCTTGCCGTATGACACTAACTCGTCCGTCCATCATATCTGACGGGGCAACAATATCTGCACCGGCCTTGGCGTGCGAAACAGCAGTTTGGGCTAAAAGATCCAGAGTTGGATCATTTAAGACTTCTCCAAGAGGTGACAATAAGCCGCAATGACCGTGTGAGGTATATTCACACAAGCAAACATCTGTTATGACAATCAAATGCGGCCATTGCTCTTTTATGCGCCTTATAGCTTGCTGCACAATGCCATCATGAGCATAGCCTTGGCTACCGGCTGGATCTTTTTGCTTTGGTATACCAAAGAGAATAAGTGAATGCAGGCCATGCTTTACAGCTTGGCCTACTTGTTTTTCAAGTTCAGATAATGACAGTTGAAATTGACCAGGCATAGAGCTAATTTCTTTACGAAAATCTTGCTGATCCGTATCAACTACAAAGTAAGGCATGACTAAATTTTCAGGGCGCAGAGGAGCTGTTTCACTTACCATTTGGCGTAATTGATGTGAAGAACGTAACCTGCGACCGCGATGAAATGACATATTAAGATCCTTTCCTTAAATTAACAACTTATTTTTTAATTTCATCATCAGTTAAATAGCAAGCCGGATCTTCTGCCCAAATATCACCGTGATAGGCCTCAGCACGAGCACGGAAATTGCCACCACAAATATTTAAGTAACGACAAGTGGCGCAACGTCCTTTTACATGTGGTTTTTTATCTTTAAGTTTATGTAAAAGCTCAATGTTTGGATCATCCCAAATTTCTGAGAAGGGGCGCTCAAGCACGTTGCCGAAGGTGTGGTTACGCCAAAACTGGTCTGCATGTACGCTGCCATCCCATGAAATACACCCAATGCCGCGTCCTGTGCTATTACCCTCATTAAATTGTAGTAATTCCATAACTTCATCGGCACGCTTTTTGTCTTCACGCATAAGACGTTCCCACACATAAGGACCATCAGCGTGGTTATCAACAGTTAAAATTTCCTTACCCTTTCCGGCATCAAACAGTGCGCGACTTTCGTCCATAATAAGATCAAGCAGCTTGCGAGTATCAGCATGTGAAAGATCTTCTTTAATAAGTTCAGAACCACGGCCGGAGTATACTAAATGATAAAAGCAAGCTCTTGGTACTTCTAAGTCTTTAAGAAGGGTAAAAATGCCAGGTACTTCTTGTACATTACGTTTGTTAATTGTAAAGCGCAAACCTACTTTAAGTCCTTCAGCTTGACAGTTTTCAATGCCTTGTAAGGCTTTTTTGAAAGATCCTGGAACTGCACGAAATTTATCATGCACTTCTTCCATACCATCAAGTGAAATACCCACATAAGATAGCCCAACTTCTTTAAGTTCTTTGGCTTTTTCTTTGGTAATTAATGTGCCATTGGTGGAAATTACTGCACGCATACCCTTACTTGTAGCATGGCTTGCAAGCTCTATAAGGTCTTGGCGCACCAAGGGTTCTCCACCAGAAAATAGCATAACAGGAGCTCCATAGGCAGCTAGGTCATTAATCATAGTTTTTGCTTGTTCGGTAGAAATATCGTCCTTGCCATCAACCTCAAGGGCTTTGGCATAACAGTGCACACATTTTAAATTACAGCGGCGGGTCATATTCCAGACGACAACCGGCTTTTTATCCGCAGAAAATTGTAAAAGGTGTGAGGGTAATTTTCCAGATTCACGACCATAACGCAAGGCGTCAGAAGGCTCAATTTGACCACAATATAGTTTTGAAATCCCAATCATAAAAATTCTCCATATTTGAACTAGGGCTATTTAGCACCTAGCAATTGTTTAAGTGTTGTTAGGGCTTGGTCAATGCCTTGAGCATTATTACCACCTGCTTGAGCCATGTCCGGTCTACCACCACCAGATCCTCCCACAAGGGCAGAAACTTCTTTAATAAGATCTGGGGCTGTAAACTTGCTATGCAAATCTTTTGATACGTATATTAACATACTTACTTTATCATCTTCATTAGCAACAAGGCATGCAATGCCAGAAGAAAGCTTTGAGCGCACATCGTCCATTAATTCACGCAAAGCCTTTACCGGCATATTGCCAACTGCGGCAGCTAAAACTTTTATTCCATTAATATCTTCGCATTTATTGATAATGTCTTTGCCTTGGTCTGTGGCTGCTTGTTGTGCAGATTTTTCTAAATCTTTACGCAACTTTTTATTTTCTGCCTGTAAAACCTCTAGGCGTGGTACAATCTCATCTGACTTGGCTTTAAGATGTTTTGCAATATCATTTAATTGTGCACGTTGCTCTTGCATATAAGCAAGAGCCTGCCAACCGGTTACGGCTTCAATACGGCGTGTACCTGCAGCAACACCAGCTTCAGAAACAATGCAAAATATACCAGCTTCTCCTGTGCGTTCAAGGTGAGTCCCGCCACAAAGTTCAACTGACTCCTTGCTATGGTCATCACCAATGCTTAAAACACGAACTACGTCGCCATACTTTTCTCCAAATAGAGCAATTGCTCCGTCTTTTATGGCTTGCTCATGACTTTTGCTTTCAGCCGTGACTTTGAAATTAGCTAAAATAGCACGATTGACATCACGCTCAACAGCCAAAATTTCTTCTTGGCTTAAACCTGAAATATGTGTGAAGTCAAAACGTAAACGATTGCAATCCACCAGTGAACCGGCTTGTTGTACATGCGTACCTAGTATGCGTCGCAAAGATGCGTGTAATAGGTGAGTACAAGTATGATTGCGCGCTGAAGATTTACGATCATCTTGCGTAACACTAAGTTCTACTTCTTGGTCAAGCAATAAGACGCCTTCTTTAACGCAGACACAATGCACAGTTAAGTCATTAAATGGTTTTTGTGTATCAAACACTTCAGCCATGCCAAGGGGCGCGGTAATATTTCCTATATCCCCCATTTGACCACCCGATGCACCGTAAAATGGAGTACGCCCGGTTACTACATATCCTTTTTGATCTTTATCAAGCTGTTCAACATTAAGACCGTCAACGTCAAGTAAAGCAATAACACGTGAAGATGCTAACAACTGAGTATAACCTACAAATTCAGAATGTAGTCCTTCATTATGCAAGGGGGCAAATAGTGATGCCATGTCTTGTGCATCTGCTCCAAGCAATCCTGAATTTTTTTGAGCTGCGCGGGCACGTTCCTTTTGTTCTTGCATGCAAGCACTAAAGCCATCTGCATCAACAGAAAAATTCCTCTTCTCAGCAATGTCATTTACAATATCAATGGGAAATCCAAATGTATCATAGAGCTTGAAGCATATTTCGCCTGAAATAGTTTGCTTATTTGCTTGTTGCATGCACTTGAGTTCTTCTTCAAGTAGGTGCAACCCTTTTTCTAAGGTTAGGGAAAAGCGTTCTTCTTCCTCACGTACAACTCGTTCAATAAAGTCTTTGCTGTCAGTAAGTTCTGGATAATCCTCGCCCATTACTTCAGCAACTTTTGCAGATGTTTTATATAAAAATGGCTCGTTTAAGCCCATAAGTGTACCAAAACGCAAGGCACGACGTAAAAGACGACGCAAAACATATCCCCGTCCCTCATTAGAGGGTAGAGTACCATCCGCTATCAAAAACGCCGCCGCGCGGCTATGGTCAGCTATAACTCGCAAAGAAGTATCAATGTCATTGGTATCCGGAGCACTAAAAGAATAGCTAACATTTGCAAGCTCTGCTGCATATTGTATAATGTCTTGAAAAAGGTCACAGTCAAAATTAGAGTACTTACCTTGACATACCGCAGCAACACGCTCAAGCCCCATACCTGTGTCAATACATGGTCGAGATAATGGTATTTTTGTTCCATCACCCGGCTGGTCATATTGCATGAAGACCAGATTCCATATTTCTAAAAAGCGGTCACAATCACATTTACCTATACCGCAATCTGGGCCACAAGCCATGTCTGCGCCTTGATCAATATAAATTTCTGAGCAAGGACCACATGGGCCAGTATCACCCATTACCCAAAAATTATCTTTTTCATCAAGATGAAAAATGCGCTCTTTGGCAATGCCTGTGACTTTTTGCCATAATTCAAAAGCTTGATCATCTTCACGAAATACAGTGACATATAGTTTATCTTTTTCAAGCTTAAGTTCTTCGGTGACAAACTTCCAAGCAAAGCCTATGGCCTCTTCTTTAAAATAATCGCCAAAGGAAAAGTTACCAAGCATTTCAAAAAAAGTATGATGCCTTGCAGTACGCCCAACATTTTCTAGGTCATTGTGCTTACCAGAAACACGCAAACACTTTTGAGAAGTGGTGGCTCTGCTGTAATGGCGTCTTTCTTCATCTAAAAATAGTGACTTAAATTGTACCATACCAGAATTGGCAAAGAGCAAAGTAGGGTCATTACGTGGAATCAATGGCGAAGATTGCACAATTTCGTGGTCAAATTTTTTAAAATATTCTAGGAATTTACGTCTTATTTCTTTGGCTGTGAGCATGTTATGTCCTTATCAAATTAACTCATAAACTTTATTCAGTCTTTAGGAAATGCTGATTTATTCTGCAAGCAGCATAAATCAGAAAGGCACACTGCCTTC
>CAYJPT010000025.1:0-22116 GCA_964372165.1 uncultured Desulfovibrionaceae bacterium
CATCACAGCGTCCGCGCAAGGTTGTAGACGTTGCGACTACGGATCGTGAAGAAGAGAGTGAAGAACAAACCACCACCATAAGCTACTCAAAAGATGAAGATGCCTCATGGCTACGCAAGGGTAACAAGGTTTACTATGGGCATAAAATTCACGTTGCAACAGACAGTAAAGATGGATTTTTCCTGGGTGGATATAGTACACCAGCCAATAAATCAGATACAGGAGAGTTTGTGCAGCTTGTGAGCTCATTGGAGCTGACAGACGGCAGTATAGTTTTTGCGGATAAAGGATATTCAAGCAAGAAAAACAGCGACTTTCTTGAATCCAAGAATTTTTTAGATGCAATAATGTATAAAGCGGCTCGCAATAAACCACTTACAGACTTTCAACGTGCTTTTAACAAGTTTATAGGCAAAATTCGTTTCAAAGGGGAACAATTTTTTGGAACGGCCAAAAGAAAATACGGATTTGCACGAGCGAGGTATATCGGCACATCAAAAGTTGATGCCGAGCTTTTGCTTACGGGCATGGCTTTCAATATAAAAAAAGCAGTAAGAATGCTAACAGCATAGGATAATTGCGCCCTTTCACCCCTATAATGGCAAAATCAAGCCATTATAAGGGTGAAAGGGTAGATAAAAAAGCTCTGCACTACGGTTTATTTTAAGCATTTTTGCAACTACGGAGTGCAGCCTGCCTGGTGCACAGAATTGCGCAGTGGTCTTGAAGAAGGCGAATAGGCAAGACGCAACTTTGCTTACAAGTTTACCACTTCCTTCTAATTTTTACTTTATAATAAGTTTTTCTTCAGACTCAAAAACTTCAACTTCAGCTCCAGCAGTTGGAGTAAAACTAAGTTCAGATACAGGGCTTCTTTAGATAGTGCCAGAGTCCATGCCAATAGAAACCATGTCATCTTCAATTTTAAGGATTTTTGCCATAAATCCATCCATAAGATTGTTAAATTAATATGTTATATTTACATGCTATGTATATTTTGCATCAAAATATACTAACCTTAGCCATACACTAAAGTAAATAGACAAAATTATTTCTTTCTATACAAAACTTTTTCAGCTGGTACAGGGGCATTGTCTGTGGGGCTTTTTATGCGGAATTCAAAACCCATATCTCTACCTCCACGATTCAGCCTACCGTCTGCTTTTCCTTTGCCCCAAACGGCATTAGCATATCTAAATTCTACATTGTGTACCCCAGGCTCTAATTCAATATTTCCAGTAACGGTTCCTTCTTGTCCTTGTGCAACTTGCTGATTATTTACAAATATTGCTCCATAGTTTCCGCCTCTACCTAGTAAATTTAGCATAAATACATAGTAGCCTTTTTTCTCAACAACGATGTATGCTTGTCCCTGCCATCCAACAGTTTTATTTTTGATAGCAAAGCCTATAGATTTTTCATAATCTGTTACCATATATTTTGACTTGTCGGCCTTAAAGCTTCCCATAGCAGCGGGGGGAAAGTTTGTTACATTTTCACCCCTTGAAAAAGCATAAATACTAGCTACCCAGCCCTGCTCCAAATCGCTACGTTTAATATCACCAGACTTTTCTTCCATTTGTGGTACTTCAGAAGCATTTACTGGCATAAGGCTGGTGCTTACTAAAAATAGTGCGACCATCATAATTCCTACAATTTTCTTCAACATGTTCGTTCTCCAGTTTTAAATGTTAAATGTATCTAATGCGACAAGGTATTTAATAATAACTTGTCCCTAATTTTACCGTTGTATAATGGAATATGTGCGAGAACCGTCTTTATGGAAGAATATTACTCGCAAACGCATATCAGCATTGCTAATAGCCCCATTGTCTTGCATGACAAGTTCTAAGGTTACAGGCTTGCTTACATCAATACTAAAGGGTGCATCCTTTGCGTTGACTAGCTTACCACTTTGCCTAACTGCAAGTACGCCTTGGGCTGTTGTTTTTACATCCTTGGTTTTCCAAGAAGCATTACCTCCCCCCATACTTTCCACACGCACAGCTATGAGCGGGCTTTTGCCGTAAGCTAGTACACGAATACTTGAGTCTGGCTTTTGGTCAGGTGCAAAGGAAGTTAGGCTCATAGTGTCAGTAGTAATAGGCACGATAAAAGCTTTCCCCGGCCTCTTAGGAGCAGGGGCTGTTGGTGTACCGACTGGTGATGTGCTACTAACAGGGCTAGGAGTATCTTTTGTACTTGCCTTTTGTTCTTCTGGTTTTTCAGCCTTTTGGTCTTGAGGCTGTGTTTTGTCTTCTACTGCTTTTTTTATATCAGCAAGCAGTGCGGCTTCTGAGCTGTCTTTTTTCGCCTCAGTATCAGGAGCTGGGGTTGTGGTTTCAGCATCCTTTGGTTTTATATCCGCGGATTGCGTATCAAGTTTGATAACACCACTATGTACGCTCAGTGCTGTTTGATTTTGTGCCATACTAGTCCACATGGACTTTTGTGCATCTTCCGATGGTGACTTCCATTGTGGCATAGGCCTAATGGGGGCAAAATTATCCAACTGCCATAGACCGTTTGCTAGCTCTTTAGGGTCAACCATGGTGCCAAAACGCTTGTAAGTGCTTTTGCCAATCTCAGCTTCGGCAGTATGTGCCATGAAGTACATCTTTTTGGCTTGTACTTGTTGTAAGAGGTAGGATTCTTTTTCATTGGGGAAGAATTCCCATTCAAAAGTTTGGCTTTGATTGGGTTTAATTTCTGTTTCTGAGGATATTTTTGTTACCCATGGTAGCCAACCTTGCCCTTGCTCATCTATAAAATACATCATAAATTTTAGAGGCTTTATGGGTTTATCATAGGTATTTTGTACTGTGGCTTTTACTCGCAGTTGTATATTACCTTTTTCGGTCTTAAATACTTCATAACTCCCATTGGTTACTTTTAGTAAGTCTAATGCAGAGTTACTTGCGGTTTGAGCAGCAACTGCGCGTAACATAGCTGCCATTGCAGATTTAAGTTCATTTTGGCGCATTGCAAAGTTTGTTCTTAATAGACCCCTTTGGGTTAAAGATAATTCGCTACTTATCCCTTCTAAGTGGAATAAATTATTATCCTTTGCAAAAAGTAAATTTTTGTCTCTAACTTCTAGTAGAATGAGGTTGGGCTGTAACACGTTAAGTATGCTAGTCTCAAGTTGCAAAGCGTCAATGGTTAACGTATCATATTGCAATAAACCTTTATCTGTTACATTTTTTGCCAATATACTTGCTTGTTCTCGAAGTAGATCTTTCTTAAAGAGTGTTGCAAATACTTGATCATCAAGTCCGTTAGTGCCATCTAGTAAATCTACCCAATATTTTAAGTTGTAGATGTTAACTTGCTTAACTAATTCGTCACCTTTTTTATTGAGTAATAAATCAACAAATTGCAAAAGTTCTTTGTTTTCATTAGCCAAATTATAATTAGAAAAAATGTCCAACCATATTTCTGCAAGCGCATTGCCTTCTTTTTCTAAAAACCCTTTATCCTTAACAGGAGGATGAATGAGTTTATAGGACCCCTTGTAAGGTACGAATAGTGCGTATAAATTACCAGTCGTTGTGGGTAATGTTGTTATAATATTTTTTTCATTAGCATCAAGGAAGGCATATGTAGCTTTACTCCAAGCATCATTATTCCATAATATTTCTAGTTGCGGCATAGGATTGCTTGTAGCTATAGCTTTTTCAAATAGGCGCATGGAAGGGCGCATTGGTGCTAGTGCGGAGAGCATCATTAAGCGAAGTTCGTCGCCTGATAACGTATTTGTGCTTAAGAATGGTACAGCTGTATCAACATATTTTGTTACAGCAATGTCTTTTGCAGTGATGGCTTCTACAATACCTTTACTTACTGTTTGCATCTTTTGTTGCATGTCTTCTAAAGCTTTTTTCTTTCTGGATTTTTCCTTAGCCTTTTCTTCCTTAATAATTTTAACCTTGGCGGCAAGTTGAGCATCCCAATCCTTGGGCCGCCTCTCAAATGAATCCCCTATATTATCACGAATTACTCTCCAAGGGGAATTAACATCTTTGCGCTCCACAAAAATATTGACATTTCCTTGTCCAAGTAAGTAAGCACGGGCCTTTAACTCGCTCACATCATAACCAACAATATTTTTGAATATATCCTTTATGAACTCGTATTTCACCCATTTTCCTGTTTTTACTTGTTCTAAAAACTCCTTTATATCGTCATTATTATCTTCATATTTTGCTATGGCTTTAGCCACATAATCAATGTCACCTCTATCACGCAAGAAAGTAGCTAAGTCCATATGCTTTTCAAATACTTCAGGCTTGTTATCGGTGATGGCTTTGTTTAGTGCTGTAAAAGTATCTTGCACTTCCTTGGTCCACTTTTCCTCATTGGCTACTTGAATTTTGGCTTTTGTGTACATGCCTTCAAAGCGTTT
This sequence comes from uncultured Desulfovibrionaceae bacterium, assembly GCA_964372165.1. Classification (GTDB taxonomy): domain Bacteria; phylum Desulfobacterota; class Desulfovibrionia; order Desulfovibrionales; family Desulfovibrionaceae; genus CAYJAD01. Next base: position 4,406 of record CAYJPT010000025.1, read on the forward strand.
GGCTAACTCAAGCATGTAGGTTTCAGCAGCTGTTGAAATTTTCTTACTGCTTGCGTTAAATGGATAATATAAGGCTTTGCTATATTCAGTTTCATAAGGATTATATTCAACAATGGTATTTATTTTGCCACTCCAATTACCATTTTCTTTATATTTTATACTATAAATATATGTACGCCTTATATCTTGTAAATCATCATTCAACCATTTACGATGTATCATCATAAGTAAATCTTTAGTTTCCGGTGGAGGTAGTATCAGCTCTTTAGTAAGCATGACATTTCCATCTAGCCACAAAACTTCTATTGTACCATAATCAAAATAATTTTCTATCAACAGACGATATTCTGCAGATGTTTCAATATTTTTTTTAACTTTTTCAATGCGCTCCTGAAAAATTTGTTTATTACTTAAGTTATTCATCATACCATTATATACTTGATTCCAAAAAGCTTCAGAGTTATAATCCGAGGTGCGATTTTGTCGAAACATATGTTTGATGTCTGGCCCCACAATGTGTGCAATTTCTTGGGCTAGCGTAGACCACTCCTGCTCATTTTTTATTTGTGTATTTAATTTGCTAAAATAATTAGTTAATACTTCTCTGTATTTGGCAGAATTTTTTTTGCGCTCAACATACTTTTTTTCTTCTTTTTTTGCTTCATTGAGCGTTGCTAAAGCCTCGTCCTTAGCAGCTTTTCGATTCCCTGCATGACTAATAACACGCCACTTTTTATCATATTTTATCAATCCAAGCACGCTCTCTTGCCCGTCTGGCATAGTGACTACAACAGAAGTGATGTCTTTATACTCTCTTGAACCTTCTTCACCGTACTGAGCTTTTTTAAGGATATTTGGATCAAATGGTAGCAAACCATTGGAATATTTTCGACAAAAGTTAGCAAAGCTACCTTCTCTAATAGAGTCCTCTACAAAATACGTTATGCCTCTAGCTAAGACATTTTTCGCTGCTTCCTTTTGTTTGACTTTTATTTTCTTAATTTTCTTAAAATATGATTCTTTTGTCTTTATTAAATCTAAAAACCATTCTGGATTATTCTTAACCTCATCAAAGTCAAAACTCTCTACAACATTTTTCCAATAAGTTATGTTAACACGTTGCTCAAATGCTTTGACATCATTATTTTCTATGGCTGTAATCACAGCTTTGATGGCATCTTCGGGGCTTTCGCCACTGCTCAAAAAACCAGTACCAAAGGTACAGGTTATGGCTAGAGCTAATAGTAATAAAATTTTTTGTGGAAAATGCATACAAGACCTCCTAAAAAATAGTGCGTTATTAATTTAACTAATTTCCATCCAACTGTTTTAATATATCACCGAAGGTTTCCTCAGAGGGATTAGGTTCCTTGGTTGATGCAAGTATATCTTTACCAGGGGTGCAAGTAATAGCAAAATTGAGTAGCTCAGGATTTACAATAAAGGTTTTTGCGGTTGTTTCTGCATTCATGGGTTGGGCCGGAGTGGAGCTTAACTTTAATGTTCCGGGATTTCTAAAGCATTGTTGAATTGCTTTGCTGTTTTCAGCTCCAAAATTTGGAAGATGGGTTCGGAGAACATATGCGAGTTCTTGTGACGTTTTTTGCCATATAGCCTCGACAGATTGTTTAGTTTGTTTGCTTGCAAAAGCTAGGGTATTTGGAAATAGTCCTACATCTTTATACGCAGCTTCTGCAGACACAATGAGCGTGCTAAGTGCCCATTTTTGTAAATCTTGCTCGGTTATATTAAATAATTGCGATTTACCTGAAGCAAGAAGTTTTGGCAGGACTTCTTCGGGGAGGATGACTTGAATTTTTCCTTCGCTATGTCCAACATTTTGTAGACCTAAGCTAATATCTAGACTGCTAGGCTCTTGATTAGTTGCTAAGTCTAAGGTGAAGGCTGCATCAACAGCTAAGATTCGCCCTAGTAATTCGGAAAAAATAGCCTCGTCCTTGGTATTAAGGTCAAGATATTTAATATCTATGCCGACACCACTAAGAGAAGTTGATAATCTAGCTTTGGTGTACTTTTCAAGATCAAAATCTGTTTCTAGGTTTGCATTTTGTAAGCTTAGAAGATTTTTTGTATCTATACCATCATGCAAGGTGAGATTTACATCATTCATGCCAAATTTTGTATTGGCAAATAATTTCATCCCACTTTCAACATAGGTTAATAGGCGCATTTTTTGAGCTTCGGTGAGGGAGTTATTCAAAATATTAGGTAAAATTTCCATAACCAATGCCCAAAAACCGGGGGTTGGTAGGTTAACGCGTTCCCATGAAAATTCTCCTAAGTAGCTGACAATTTTAACACCTTGATTATTATCATAGGTATAATCTAGGTCTTTTAAAGTATATGAGCCAACCTTAGTTGAATTCATTTTTTCCATAGAAATAGAAGCAATCTTACCTTTGCTGCTAAATGGAATATTGTCTATATCCAGTTGTCCAGTCTCACTAAAGCCAGTATATTCAATCTTATCAATGGAAACATCAAATACCGCAGAGAAAAAAGCTTCATTAAAGCCCTTAGTTGCAAGTTCAGCAACCTTACCTAGATTTTGGGCCCAATTATCTATACTGAGGTTTTTAATGTGGAAATTATTCAATCTTTCTTGTATGTTATATGTTCCGTGTATGTTATTTAAAGTTATTTGCTTTGCAACAAGAGGTCGTCCAAGGGCTTTGGGGTTTAGAGCATCTTTATTGGGTTCACTAATAATAACTTCATCAACCATGAATACGCTATTAGGAAGAAATGCAAATTTTACAGTTAAATCATGTATACTGAGCGTATCTTCAAGAAGATTGTATTTTATAAGTTTGGCTGATATCTTTTGTTGTTCTAAGGCTTGTGCAACTTGTTTTTCGGTTTCACGTTCTATGGATTTAATGACTAAAAAAGGTACACCTAGCAGTACTAGAACAGCAATTATTCCAATAATTACCTTATTGTGCATGCTTAACTCCAGTTTTTTATTTTATTCAACTTGCCTCTATCGCTGTAAAACAGAATAGTTACGTGTACCATCCTTATGAAAGAATATTACACGCATGCGATTTTTTTTACTTGCAATGACACCATTATCTTGCGCGCAAAGATTTAAAGGTGTTTCCTTGGTCACATCTAAGGTAAATGAAGCGTCAGCTGCATTGATGACTTTGCCATCTTTCATAACTGCAAGCACGCCTTGGGCTTTGGTTTTGACATCCTTAGTTTTCCACGATGCAGATGCACCGCCCATACTTTCAAGACGTACTGCTATCAGTGGGCTTTTGTTTAATGCAATAACTTGAATGCAATAGTCTGGCTCTTGGTCTGGGCCAAAGGACGTTAAGCTCATAGTGTCAGTGGTTGTGGGGATAATTACGGCTACCCCCGGCTTTTTTTGGGCTGGTGCAGTGGGGGAAATTGGTGGAGTTGTAGTTTGTGTAGCTTTATTAACCTCACTAGTTTTGTCTGCAACAGAGGGGGCAGGATTACTTGTACTTACTTTATTTTTTGTTTCTTCTGCATCAGAACTAATGCTCAATATATCAACAAGTTCTTCTAATTGAGATAATTCCTTTTGTAATCTTACCAATTTTTGTTTGAGATCTTCTATGTTTTTTGGAGTGCTATCAGAATGGCTTTTAGGTTTAGATATATTTTTATCTATTGTATCACTAATCGGGGCGTCATTACCAATTCCCACTACAGAGGCATTACCGATACTAATCATCATTTTTCTAATTTCTTCTATAGCGAGTTTTGTTTTTGTAATTTCATGCTCAATGATTTCTGCTTCGCGTGCGTTTTTTTCATTACTGGTGCTGCTTGATACAGTTGAATGGTTTTTATTAATTTTTTCTAGTTCTGCGCCACTGTTAATTTTTTGTTTTGAGGCATCTTGTAATAATGTCATTACTTCTTTATGGCTTTTTTCTGTAGCTATATCTAAAGCAGTTTTGTTTTGCACAGTTTTTATTGTAATGTCTGCACCATTTACTAAAAGGAGTTTTGTAACTTCACTGTGCCCATTAATGGCAGCCCATATCAATGCTGACCTTTTTTTTGCATCTAACAAGTTAACATCCGCACCTTTTTGTATAAGGAGTTTGACTATATCTATATGTCCACCTACACTAGCAAGCATTAATGCAGACCATCCATCGTTGCTTAGTAAGTTAATATTAGCACCTCTTTGTACAAGCAGTTGCACAATTTTTTTATGTCCATTACTAGATGCATAGTGTAATATGGTAATTCCCTTGCTATTTGCACTATTAAGTTTACTTCCACTATCCAGACTGGCCTTTACAAAATCATAATTCCCCTTATCCGCATACTCTAATATCTTAGATGGATCAGGTTGTGATGTGTCGTCATTTTTTTGTTTTGATAAAGACTGTAATTTAAGACTCGTTTCTGCCTTAGTAAATTTGCGAGAACTGTTAAGCAAATGCACAATTTCCGTGTGCCTTTCATATTTTGCAAATTTTGCTGCAGTATTATTTCCAAACTGCGATTTCATATCTTTGTTAGCACCATAAGCCAAAAGTAACTTTACTATTTCCATATGACCACTTTGCGCGGCAAACATTAATGCCGTAGACTTATTCTTATTAATGGCATTTACATCGGCTCCATTTTCAAGCAACACTTGTACAGTTTCCCTCTTTCCATGTTTAGAAGCAAACATCAATGCCGTTGATTCATCTTTCTTTTCACGCATCTCAATATCAGCACCGCCTTGTAAAAGTGCTTGTACGGCTAAATAATAACCATTTTTAGCAGCCTCTAGTAAGGCAAAACTACCTTCTTCATTTTTAGCATTAACATTTGCACCGCCACTCAACAATGCTTGTATAACACTGACATGGCCATTATAAGACCCAAATATTAAAGGTGAATTGCCAAAAATATCCGTAGCATCCACTTTGGCTCCATTTTGAATTAGTATTTTAGCACTATGGGCAGAGTTAACTTCAGCAGCATACATAAGTGCAGTAAGTTGTATTTCATTTACAGAATTTACATTGGCACCGTTAGCAATCAAAAATTCTACAATATTTGTGTGTTTTGCTTCAACCGCTACCATGAGTGGCGTAGAACCCCAAAAATTTGTTTCTTCTGTGTTGTTTGCAATGGCTAGTTGTTTTTTGACTTCTTCAAACTTGTTTTGTGATATTAATTGATGAAGCAAAGGGCGTGGCTTTATTCCAATAAAATAATCGTTAAACTTATCTGAGCCTGCAAGGCGTCCACTAGGCTTTAGAGAAAGGAAGAAAGATCTGCCTTCTAAAAAGTTATTTCCATTGGCTCGTAATTCAATAGCTGAAAGTGCTGATGCTTTGGTATCTATTTTGCCTGTGGCCTCTATTTTTTTATGTTTCCCAAAGTTTGTGATGGTTGCAACAATAGTATTATTAGCTTTGTTTATTTTGAATTGTATTTTAAAGGTCTGTATTGAATTTTTCCTGCTTTTATAATAACCTGGAGCAGGTTCTGAGGACATGCTATTAAGAACATCATTTAACGTTTGTGCATAGTTTTTTTGTTTTTGTGTTACTTCATTGAGGATATCTTGAACTTCTTTATCTCGTGGGGCAAAGCAATAAAAAGCTAATACGGGTAATGAATCTCCATATTTTTCAAGTGTTTTGTGCATTTTTAATGCGAAGTCTTTAACCCATCCCCTAGTCAATTCTTTCTTTGCAGCGTCTCTAGCTTTGATTTTCTTTTCTTTATTGTAATCATCAAGCCCGATATTCGCTGTAAGATATATATAATTTGTAAAAGGATCAAGGTGCTTACCCCCGAATCCATACCTCAAAAGTCTATGCAATCTTTCATATGTTGTAGTATCAGTATTATAAGCTAATACGTATGCTTGGATGACGTTGAAGTATGTTTTATGACGCAATTCACCTATAGCATTATCGGTCCAAGAAGGTACTTTAGTGTCAGCTTCGCTTCTCCATATTAACGCTTGATAAACCTTATATAGTTCACCATATTTATTGACGCGCTTTAGAGCAGTCATTGCTTCCTTAGTTGCTTCTTCACGATTTTGTGTAACACCAAGTAATCCAGCAAATTTTATTAACGTTTTACGAATATCTGCGTCTTCAATGTCCCCGTATTTTTGCATACCATTAAGTATATCTTCAGCTAATTGCTTTTCATTGTTAATAATAGCTCTATCTAAATTTTTTAAAATTCCCCTTCTTGCAAACCAATAAAACATTTTATTACGAGTTGCCCAAGAAACATTTGCCTCAGAAATGTTATCTTTTTTTAAATTAAGAATGTATATATCTAGTCCTTCAAATAAATCCCCCAAGGCATGACGATTTGAAGGTACATCAGAGTGACCATAGGCTAATCGTGTCTTATATTTATCAAGGTGAGTATTAATGGTTTCATCTAATGAGTAACCTGTAGCTTCAATGGCCTTGCCAAATACTTTTCCTTTTATTGCTATATCAGTTTGGTCTATCATTATAGAATTATTGTCTTTTAAATCAATACCATAGTCTTCACGAAAAATATCTCTATATTCTTTTAGAATTTTTAATGTACCTTCGGAATCCGTCATAGGGATATATGGCTTTGCAAAAGATAAGCTACTAAAATAGCATAGTAATATTGTAAAAAATAATATTTTTTTCATTGTCAATCTTCTTTATGGGCTTGTGTTTATTTATCAATTTTTCTAACTGAGTGAATTTTTATTTTACCGTTTTTGCCAACACTATAAACAGCTTCGCATTCTTTATTGGTTCTACAAATATTTTGTAATTTCATTGCATCTTCTGACATATTGGGAATACTAATACTGGAGCTATTTTCCGCATGTATTTTTGTAAAACCACCTCTATTGCCGTTGACGCTAAATTCACCACGAATAGTTTTATTTGCGCTCGTAGCAAAAGATATTGAAGAAAACTCTGCCATATTAATAAAGTTCGCTATAAAAATGGTAATTAGTAAAATTTTGAAATGTGAAGTTTTATTAATGCGTATCTCCTTTAATAGTATGGCATACCCTGTTCTAAAATAAGTCCCCTCGTCCTCTGCACAAGCTCCCCTACTGACGTATCATAGCTAACAAAGTTTGGTGCAATTCCCCATCCGTCCCAGCTTTGCCCAAGGGGTCTCAGTAGAGCTTCGGTAGTTAGTATTAACTCATTACCGTCTATATTAAACACGCTTTGAGCGTGAGCTTTACCAAAAGTATCTATGCCCATATTGGTGGCACGTCCTGTATCTACAAGAGCAATAATAAAGGCTTCAGCAGAGCTTGCAGTAAAGTCGTCTTGCCAAATAAAAAGCTTATTCATGTGCATAAAATCACCGTCCTTAGTGGTGCTTATGCGCTTTTCTTTTAAGGTGTGATCCTGCTCATCTGCTCTGACCCTTGCTAGGCCAAGGAGGGTGTTTTCTGATAAAAATTTTGCCGCGCAATTACGAGCAGCGAGTATATTGCCCCCGCTGTTGCTACGCACATCAATGACAAGAGGCTGATTTCCAACTTTTTCTAATTGTTCCTCAAAAAGTTTGGGAGTGTTTAAATCAAAATACCAAATGCGAATACGTGCAAAGCCATCATGTTGGCTAAATTGCACATGTGGTCGCACAAATTTTTCACGTACTATATTAAATTCTAAAGTGGTATTGTTCCTTTCGATATAGAATCTAACTGGATCACCTACTAATCCAGCAAAGGATTTTGTAGCATTAGCAATGGAGCGTTCTCCTAAAAGTAGAATATCTCCTGCCATAATGCCTGCCCTCTCTGCTGGGCTATTAGGATAAGGTATGCATATTGTTTTGCCAGCTTTATTGCGGGCTACGAGCATACCAATGCTACCATAATTTCTAGAAGTTAATTGATTTTGTAGCATGTCATGTTTATCAGTCCACGTAGCCCATTTATCAAAAGATTGAAGAAAGTTTTGTATGTCTATAGATGTAGGATTAGGGCTCAAAGTAAACGCTACTAAGGCTGACAGCTCTGGTAAAATAAGGGCCTTACTTTTAATTTTTAAGACAATATCGCCAGTATAACCTAGTTTGGCCGTATTATTGGAGTTTGGTGATAACCGTATGGTTAGGTCTTGGGCTAGTGTGCCCGCAAAAGCAGAACACACTAACCCGAAGGAGATAATAAGGCTTAATAAAAAAGGCCATATAGCATTATTCAGTGACAGAGAGTGCATCTATTTCCTTATGTAATTCTGCAAGTTCTTTTTGCAATTTTGCAAGTTCGGCTTCACGCTCTTGAGTGTTTTTGTGGTTTAGGCTTGTGCGGGCGATTTTTTCCATATCTGAAATGCGAGTCTGGGCCTTGGCAATTTTTTCTTTTTGGGCTGTATCACCAGTGGCTTTGGCTTTTTCCAGTTGTTTCTTCATACTTTCAAGATCGCCTTGCATATTGCGTAGTTTTGATTGTTGCTCAGCAACAGTTAAAACTTTTTCTCCAACAGCTTTTTTTAGTTCCTCATTTTCTTCACGTTCCTTGGCTTGTCTTGCCTCTATGGCGGTAAGGCGAGCCTCGCGTTCTTTTATACGTGCTTCGTAGGCTTCTGGATTATAAGACGTAATCCCACCCTTAGTAGGATCAGTTGATTTTCCAGCGCAACCTCCCAATAAAATGATGGATAAGCATAGGGCCATAAAAATATTTCTTTTCTGCATAATATTTTTCTCCTAGCGGTTTTTAGAAAGAACCTACAGCAATATTTGCCATAACATTGGCTTGCGCACGAGCTTCTTCAATTGCCAATTTTGTTTTGGCAATTTCATGTTCAACAATGGCGGCTTCGCGCTCATCCTTATCCGCTAGCAGTTGAGCAGCATTTGCTTCTTGCTCAGCCACAACTTTTTCCATTTGTGCAATATAACTATTATTTTCTTTTTTCTTTTTCTCAATGGCAGCCTGCATTTTTTTCATATCACTTTTCTTGGCACTGCCACTTTTATATGCAACTGCAAGCCTTTTTGATTCAGCATCAAGTTGCGCAATATCTGCCTTGAGCTTAGTATTATATGCTGCTGTCTCCTTGCTCGCTTTTTCAGCAAGCTCTATGTTTGCATCAAGCCATTGTTCACGTGAAGCATAATCTTGTTTTTTCTTAGCTACATAAGCCCCGTAACCTGCACCAGCAATACCACCTAAAGCTAAACCCGCAGCTAAGAAGGCTTCCTGTCCTGTTAGTGCGTACCCAATACCACCAAGTATCCCGCCTATTGCTAAACCAATGGTCATCCCCTCAGCAGCACCGCTTGCAGTACTTTGAGCTCCTGTTTCAGCAGCTGGTGTGCCATCAGGGTTTTGTTTTGCTGCTGTACAACCAGAAAATACCAGTGCAAAACAAAGCATTAATGGAATAAGTTTTTTCATAATTCCTCCTCAAATAGTTTGTTATCTTCACACATTAAATGTGTTAGAATGCAATAGCTTATTTAAACTTTACTATTTTTGACAATTCGAGATAGTCATTGTACCACTTTTCAACATTTTTATGTTTAGTTTTAACATATTGAGTATAGTGTTCTTGGGAAACAACAAGGCATTTTAATATTGCATCAAGTCTATTTGCACCAATTTTCTCTTCTTTTGCTTCTGATTCTTGCAATGATTTGTGGTTTATAAAATTTTCCATTGCTATATGTTGAGGAATAGCACTTAATGCTTCTAAATCATCTGTATAATCAATAAAAATTCTTTTTAATGTTGCTCTAAATCCTTTAATTGAATCTAATCTTCGCTTGTAGCCTTCTGTTGTTTTATCTGCATTTTCATTTAAATCCTCTAGTGCATTAACTTGCTGCAATAGTAAAGTAATGCGCTGCCCAAAATCATTCATATTTCTGACCAATACCTTAGCCGCATCAGCATGTGCTTGATTTGTTTTTTCTTGTCCGTCTTTAATGCCATCTTCAATAAAGTTTAATTCGCGTACCCACCTTTCGTTGCTATATCCGTTTTCGGGCAAGTTTTTTAATCCTACAATTCGCTCAATAGCTTTTTCATTAGATGCTTCTGCTTGATCGCCAAGGGGCTCCATGCCACGCCCAGCTTGGGTACCGCTAGTAATCTTTTCATCATAAGCTTCTTCAATTTCATCTATGGCATCGTTGTCAGTTAAAATGGGAGCTGAAATGGCTAAACGTAAGCCAAGGGTAATTTTTGCGGTGGGCTTTATTTCTTTGCCACTGCGAAAGAGATAATATGGTTCTTCGCGGCGTTGCGCTGAGTGCAGTTCTTCTTTATTCATGATATATGAAGCCCCACGGCTAGAAAAACCACCACTGCGTCCTTCAATATAGTTAAGATGATATTGGCTAAGAGTCATTTCTTGCACATTCCCAAGCATGTCGTGCAAACCCAATGGATTAGGCTTTAGTAAACCAATGTTTTTCATCTTACCATGCGACGATTTGGGTCCACCAAACCATTCATAGGCGGTAATTTCATCACCATAGGGGGTTGCACTTTCAAATATTGCTCTGTCCTTTGTTCTTGTTGCCATGCCTCCTCTGGCTGCAAATTCCCATTCTATTTCTGAGGGTAGGCGTATAAAGCCAGGATAATTTTCAGATTTTGGAAGTTCATCAAAGGCATTGGCATAGAGCCATTGGTTTAACTTATCAATAAATTGCATTGCTTCAAAATATGTAAGGTTGGTGACGGGAAGATTATTTTTTTCTGGGCTGGATTCTTTGTCAGTTAGATTAGCAGGTAAGTCGCCCATAATGGCACGATATTGCGCGCGAGTAATTTCATATTTACCTAGATAATAAATCCATACTGGTTTTTCAGATTCTTTATAAAAACTTCCTCCAACTTTGACTTCGGTACGAATCATGCGAAAATTATCGTCTTCGGCATCGCCCATAACGAAGGTCTCGCCATCAAAGACACTTTTTCCTGGTACTTCTATGGGCCGAAAGGCAAAGCAAGTATTATCTGGGCCAGGGATAATTAAGTCATCGGCTAAAGGTTGCGGGTTACAAGCGCTTTTTTCTGTGGCAGCATGGGCAAAGTGTGTGATGCTGAGTAATAACAAAAATAACCAACAAAATAGTATTTTTTTCATATTCCCCTCCAGTTATTCATCGCGTAAGCCTTCTGCCGCTTCAATTTTTAATAGACGTATGGCAGCGGCAAGACCTGCCAAAATAGATGCCAACAAGGCAAAGGCTATAGCCCAAAGTTGTTGCTCAAAGCCAAGGCGGCATAGGACTTCACCCGGAAGAATAAAGTCTTGGGCCAAGAAATTCATATAGGCCCCAAGACCATGAAACAAAAATAACGACAGTAACATGCCCATGCCCGTCATCATAAGCCCTGCGGTAAGCGGAAAAGCGCAAAGACTAGTACCGTGTATACCAAGCAAGCGGAGTACGGCTAAAGCGCGTCTTTTGCGTTCAACGCTAGCATAGAGCGAAGCTAAAAGACATATGGTACCACCAATAACAGCAGCACCAGCAATAAGCCCTAAGATAAGCGAAAGATATTGATCCATTTTGCGTACACGCTCAATGTCAGCCACACGAGTTTTAACAATAATATCTTCTTTTTCCAGTGCTATGGCTAGCGGAGCAACGTCATCCAATGAGCGTGCATACATTCGAAAACGTGAATAATTTTGTCTAGCTAATAAGATGTTTATACTTTTGCCAAGCTCTACTACATTCGTTTTATCAGTAACCTCAAGCGGACGAGTATATAGAAGGTTTAATCTTGTAATCAACCCCGAGGCGGCAATGGCTGTATTTGGTAGGAGATTTTCATGGGGTAATATATGCAAAGGGATACTAATAGTTGCGCCTTCGTCTGTTTTGATATGAGCCAAGGCTTTGTGACTAGAAAATTTGGCGGCCATGTCTGGAGCTACTAAAATGGTGGCAGGAATTTCTTGTATGTCTTGCCAGTTTTTAACTGGCCATGCGTCTGGTGTTTTAAATTCTTGCCATGCTTCACTTGCCCATAATGAGGATGACAACAATTTGAGTCGAACGGTTTGTTCTGTGTTTTGTTCAGCATCAAAGTTAGTAAGAGCAAGCTTCAAAGGATTATCAACTTGTCCAGCTATGGGAATTAGGGCCATTTCTTGACCACGCAAGATATTGCGTACTTCTTGCACCTTAAACAGGCTAAGCGGATTGTTGCCAGCTTGAAGTAACAGCACATGCCATCCGTCTTTTGCAAAATCTGGAGTTTCGCTTATTTTGGCAAAGCCTGTGCGATGACGAAGTTGAGCTGTAACTATGGGGCTTAGAGCTTCACGGGTATAGAGTAAAGCTTCATAAAATACTGGATAAGCCAAAGGTTTTTCGCCAGCCCAACCATAGGTTTCTACCCCAAAACCATCACGATAAGCTTCCATACGCTCTAGTTGAATTAGAGGGACAAAGGCCATATCACGCCCGGTGGCTTGTTGCGGTAGTATGTCAATTACTTTCAGCTCAAGCGAAGCAGATTCAAGCCCACCACCCTTTTTTTGGCGTGAAATTTTGACTTCTATGGTGTCATTTTTCTTGGCAGACAATTTTTGAGCTAGAGAAGTGCTAAGAACGCAAGCGCCTTCACTTGGTATTTGCATGCGATAACTTTGTAAAAGCCAATCCCCATCACCTGTTGGTTGCATATCTGCTTTAACACTTTTATCCGTAAGTGTAGGATTACTAAATGTGCCACCCACACCAAGTTCACGAGTTTTGGGTACTAAAAAACCTACGTGGAGATTGCTTCCCCATTTTTCAAACCATGCAGCGTCAAGAGTTGATGTTCCTTGAGGGATAACTTCCATAAAGCTTGGGTCGTTAATCATGCGTTGACGCATAACTTCCACAACGCCATTTTTTAGCCCAAAAAAAAGCAAAAGTGGTAAAGCGATGGCGGCAACCGTAAGCACAAGGCAAACGCTCATGCGCATATCATGGCGTAAATCCTTACAGGACATCCAAATAACGGCAAAAAACTCACGCATAGACACGCCCCTGTAATGATGGTCTATGCGTTTTAGGCCATATTAACGAAGAATGAACATGGCCTTGGGAATCAGTTTTAACTTTAAAACTTGCCCATGCGTCAGTATTTTTGCGCATCAGTTCTTGGTCGTGACTAACTATAATTGCGGCAGCCCCACTACTACGCACCACTTTACGGAAAACGGCACAAATATTTTCTGCTGTATCGCTATCCACTGCCGCTGTTGGTTCATCAGCAAGCACTACTGTAGGCCGATGAATTAATGCACGAGCAATGGCTACGCGCTGTCTTTGACCGCCTGAAAGATGCTGAGGTTTTTTATTGACCTGATTAGTTATTCCAAGAGCATTTAAGAGAAAATAGAACCATTCCAAAGTCTTATTATCTTTAAGCCCAAGCAATTTTGCTGGAAGTAAAATGTTTTCTTGAACATTTAGAAAGGGAAGTAGCCCACCAGATTGTAACACATAACCCAATTCTTGACGGCGAACCCAAGCCAGCGTCGAAGTACTGGCTTGGGTTAGGTTGATTTTTTTCTCTCCTGCACATTGTATATACATTTGCCCATTATCTGGGCGCAAAATGAGAGCGAGAATATCTAGTAGCGTGGATTTTCCGCATCCACTTTGTCCTACAACGGCTATTATATCCCCAACATTAAGGTGTAATAGCGGTACTGACAACGTAAATACAGCCCCATTTTTTTCACGCATCAAGTATATGTCACGTGCAGATAAAATCATTATGGCAACAACTCTAGAGGAATAGGCGTTACATAATCGTCAGCGGAATCTCCTTGATTTAGTGCCACCCATTGGTCTGGAGTACTGTTAATACTCTGATATGCCGCAATTTTACCTCGCAAACTTTCAATGAATTGGTCTTGCTCGTCAGGGCCAAGACTTTCCCAAAGCTCAGGAGACATAGTCATAATCTGACTTTCATAAGGTAAGCCTTGTAAAAATGCTGGCACAAGACCTGCGTCTTGTAAAGTGGTTGCCTTGGCAAGCTGGTCAGCATTACGTGCTGTAATTGCTGCTGTACTTTGTAGGGTAGTAAAGAAGTCACCACTACCCATCTGCGCTTCAGCTCCTGCCTCAATTACACCATTTAGCACCACTGCCAAACTATCAAGCTGACGCTTGGAAACAAGCAAGCGCACCTCAAGGGATTGAATGGACGGGTCAGTTAAGTCTTTGTCTGTAACCCAAGCTTCGATATCATTGGGGGCTTTGGTTTCTGTGGCACGTCCAAGCCAAGTGACTGTGGCGGCTTGTAAAATTTGGTGAATACCTTCTTTGGCAGATCCACCGTCCACAGTCTTAACTTCATTTGGCTTTGCTGGTACTTCAGCTTTTTCTTGTGGGGCAGCTGGAGGAGCTTTAGGGGCTTCAGGAGTTGTCTCAGCAGTTTGAGTTGGATCTTCACCTTGCACCTTAGATGCTTGTAACGTAGCTTTAAGGACGTTTTCTATTTCTACGGCATATTCTTGAGAGTTTTTAACAAAATTTATTCTATCACCAGAAGCAACTTCTAACAGCATTGGTTTGTCATAACCAACATTTGTAGTTAAATCCTTAAATTGCTTTTGGGCAAGTGAATTATATTTTTTACGAATTTTGGGTTTTACATGAATACCAAAAATAGCAACTTTCTCTCTCGTTGCTATTGTGCGCATGGTTGATCCATCTTGCTTTGTGCTATTCCATTTATGACCCATTTCATGGCTGGGTGCATCACCTACAACAATAATAATTCGTATGGCATTTTCACTCCAAGGAGTTTTTGTAATGGCATCGTGTACACCAGCAAATAAATCTTCGTTTACATCCACAGAATCAATAGTAGTTTCTTTTACGGTTTTTAATGTTTCAAAAAAAGAATCTACAGGTTGCAATGCAGGAGTGAAATTTTTCGTTAAATATCCTATATCTTTAATTTCTTCAGAATCTCTGTAAGCCCATAATCCAAATTTTATACGTTGACCAAGTTCTGGGTTGGCAGCTAGCTTTTTACTCATAGCTTCTATAGTATTGCGCACTTCTTCAATATAGGGCTGCATACTGCGTGTGGTGTCCATAACCCAGACTATATCGTATTGTATGTCTTTGAGTGCTTTGGCAGAATCTGCTTCTGTTTGTGTAGCTGCAGTAACGGCTTCTTTATTTTTACGAATGTCGTCAGGGGCATCACGCTTGGCATCTTCCTTACCGCTGACAGCCGCAAGGCGGAGTAAACGTCCTTCGTAGCTTTCCATGGTGATGGCTTTATGTTCTAAAATGGGTAGTAAGTAGAATTGCTTAGTAATATCTACAGCAAGCTTTGGCTCAACAGATATAATGGGAAAATCTGTTGCAAGAGGGGTTGTAGCAGCCGCATCAATGGCAGTATAAAGTTTATTTACGTCCTCGGTACGTTTTTCTGCTGTTTCCTTTAGCAGAACAGTTAAAGGCTCTTCTTCTTCAAACATAAGTACTGGCTTACGCCCTTGTGGGTGACTAAACGCTAGACACATTGTTTGCTTCCATTCAAACACGTCAGAAGCCTTAATCCAGCCGGCAATCTTACCATCTTCGCCAATGCCCACTTCGTACCAACCTGTACCAGTTTCGCGGGCTTCACCACCGGGGCGGGTGTAAACAAAATATGGCTTAAAAATCGGCAATTGCCCTTCAAGTTGATTGGCTTCAGAAGCATCTTTATAGAGCTTTGCTTGCGGACGAGTAAGAACTCGTAAGGGAAGTGGAGAACCTTCTTCTATAGGCACAGGTTTTCGTGCTTCAGCCGAGCTAGAAGAAGGTGTAAAGAAAATTGTTACAGCTAAAAACAACACTACCAATGACGCAGGAAATAAACGCTTCATACCAACCTCGCTAACCTAAATAAAATTTACAAATTAAATAGATAAAGCAGAAAGGCACTATTAAGTAGGTGAGAACAAGCGATAGAGGGTGAGAACAGCAAACACAGCGGGTAAATCAGTACCAACGCACGATATCTATTGATAAATATTAAGCATTTTTACTATAAACAATGAAAACTCATTCGCCAGCAGTGAGAGTGTCGGTGAAATGAACTTTAATTGTACAAAATGCTCTATAATTTGACAAGTTCTAAAGAGCATTAATTCAATATTTTTTCAAATTAAAATAAATATTTTGGAAAAACAACGCATTAGAAAATGTCTAGATTTTATAAACTATATTTACTTAAAATCTAAACATAATTCATATAGTCATTTAAGAAATTTATAATAAATACCATATTTAATATCTTTATCAATCATAATATCCTGAAAAATAATAATAAAAATATATTTCACCGACACTTTCACTGATAGTAGAATAAAATATTATTTATAATATGAACAAACTATTTTAAAATTTCAACAATATGAAACATATTACAAGTTGTATTTTAACTAACAGTGTACTGTAATGAAAAATGCTTTTTATTTATCGAGCTAAATCCCCGTCTCCAATACTTTTCCCCACAATATTTGCTGCATCTATTAAGGATGATGGGGCCAAATGTGCATAACGCATGGTAACCTTTGGGTCGTAATGTCCTAATATTTTTTGAACTTCACATAGAGAACACCCTTCATTGACGAGCAAACTTGCAAAGGAATGGCGTAAATCATGAATACGTACATCATGTAGACCTAGTTTTTGGCGCACTTGCTTCCATGTATAAAAGACGGATTTGATATGCTCGTCTGGGTTTGTAGCAGGAAAAAGCCAAGGGCTGTTTTGTTTGGTTTTAAGCTCTTGGATAATTTTTAAAGCTTTATCAGAAAGGGGGATATGCCAAGCTTTGCCAGACTTAGAGATGGGAATGGTTAATATCCTTTCCTCAAGGTGGACATGCTCCCAACGAGCTGTTAAAATTTCATTTCGCCTTGCTCCTGTGTACAAAAGTAGTTGCAAGGCTAGTGCACACTTATTGTTATACATGTTTTGCAAAGTCTTAATCACAAGCCTTACCTCTCGTTTTGTAAGATAGCGAGTATGCGGCGTATTTTCTGGTATGGGGGTAATATCACGACACGGATTGCTAAGAATATCTAAAAAACCCCAACGCACGGCACAATTAAATATTGACCGCACCACCGCAAAAATGCGGTTACATGTGCTTGCCTGTAGCCCTTGGTTTGATAAAGAGCTTTGCCAGTTGACAATCTCCACTTGAGTGATGGTATTAAGTAAGCGATTGCTAAAAGTGGGGAAAAAGCGATTTTCTAAGACTCGAATGTCTAAAGTCCAACTGCGCTTTTTTACCTTGGCATGGGGCAGATAACGCTCAATGACAAAATCTTTGATAGTAATGTTTTTACAGCGAAATTCACTTCTTTTTGTGGGTCACCACCTTCTCGGACAATATTTGCAATACGATATGCACATTCACGAGCAAGGGCCGCATCCATAGTATTTGTATTGCCCATACGTAAATAACGCATCTTCTTTTCAGCATCACGATACCTAAAATACCACGTCCCCTTACCCGATAAGCGATACTCTAAGAAGAATCCAGCAAGCTCTTTGTCATTATAATGTATTATTTTAGCTGGTATATGTAGTAATATATCTTTTAAAAAATCTTGGGTTAAATGGCATTTTTGCATGGTTGTCTCCTTAACGTCTTTGCAATTCAATCTACGCTTATTCCTTACCGTAAAGGAATAAAATATTACGCTACACGCTATTTCACAAAAAAA
>CAYJPT010000026.1:0-21943 GCA_964372165.1 uncultured Desulfovibrionaceae bacterium
TCAAAAAACCTTCCCCAACCTCATACATTTACATTGTTTAAATAAAATTTCTTATACATAAATTTGAAATTAGAATGCCGTGATTAAAACATTGACCAATTATTTAAAGCTGTGGACAGATAATGCAAAATAATATATTTCTTGCAAATGGCAGAGGATATCGCACTTTTTGAGACGGTTGAATTTAATGACCCAAGTCTAGCCAATGCTTTATTTGGGCCACATAATGTTCACCTTGAAGCTTTGGCAAGTGTTAGTGGAGCTTGTATAGTCTCTCGTGGTGCAAGTGTAACTGTTAAAACTTCCAATCAATATGTATTAAAACGTTTATGCAATCTTTTTATACAACTTTATGAGCATGTACAACAAGGTCAATCCTTGGGTAGTCAAGATGTATTAAGAGCTTACACCATGCTTGAAAGCCAACCAAAACTCAATATCAGCCAAATCTACAAAGATACTGTCTTTGTGGCAGCTTCCAAAAAAACCATCACAGCTAGAAACTTAGCCCAAAAAGACTATTATGACGCACTGTTTCAAAAGGAAATGGTCTTTGCATTAGGACCTGCCGGAACAGGAAAAACATATCTTGCTGTTGCTATGGCTATAAATATGCTTAATAAACATAGGGTTAAAAAAATAGTGCTCACTCGCCCTGCTGTTGAGGCAGGGGAGCGTTTGGGCTTTTTGCCGGGTGATCTTGCTGACAAGGTAAATCCTTATTTACGACCACTTTATGACGCTCTTTATGACATGTTGCCATCAGCTAAAGTTGCTTCTATGCTTGAAACCAAAATTATTGAGATTGCACCACTTGCTTTTATGCGTGGGCGCACCCTTAATGATGCTTTTATTATTCTTGATGAGGCACAAAATACTACCCCTGAGCAAATGAAGATGTTTCTTACTAGGCTTGGTTTTGGCTCAAGAGCTGTTATAACTGGTGATGTTACACAAATTGATTTGCCTGCTCAATGGGGCGATGCAGGGCCACAGTCGCGTTCTGGCTTAGTACAAGCAATGCATATTTTAGGCGATGTTAAAGGTATTGCTTTTCATACTTTTTCTGAAAAAGATGTGGTAAGGCATCCTTTGGTTGGTGCTATTGTTTCTGCTTATGACAAACATCAAAATAACTAAATATTTATTAAGCTTGAAATAAGCTTAAGGTAATTTATATGGCCCGTAAAATTAAAAGTAGAGAAAATTCTTTAAAAAATCTTTTTAAATCTTTGTATTTGCGTCATCATTGCGGATATGGTCTTGCAATATTACTTTTGACCTTACTTAGCATAGCAATACTTGCCGGTATTAACTTTGATAATCGCCCCCAAATCTTTACTGTAGGCAGTGTTGCTGATTCTGATGTTGTTGCACATCGTAATTTATTGGTTGAAGATGTGCTTGCAACTAACATTCGTCGTGAACAAATGCGCCAAGCGCAACCTTTGATTTTTGATTTAAATCACGATGCATATGAAGTTTTTAACTCTAGAGTGCTAAAGTTATTAAATGAAATAAATAATTTATATTCTGCTGAAGATCACGCCGCCATGCGTGACCTTGAAGATTTAGTTACACCACAAATAGCAGAAGAAGTGATTTTGCAGCTTGCTCATCCTTCTGTACAGACATACATATTAAATTCATTACTACCTAATATACGTCAAATTTTAGAAGAGGGTATAGTCAATGACATTCGTAATGCCAGAGTGGGAGAAGCAGGCGCAATTATACGTGATCCCATAACCGGTGCAGAAACTATACGAGCAGACTTAACCACTTTACCCAATGTACAGTCAACACTTGTGCAATTAAACAATGTCTTACGTAGTGAAAAAACTTTAAGTAGCGGTGAACAACGTGCTCTTGTTGTTTTGCTGTCAGCTTTTATGCCAGCCTCACTTACCTTAAATGCTTCTGCCACTAACATAAAGGCTGATGCAGCAGCAGTGGAAGTTGAACCAGTTTATTACAAGCTTCAGCGTGGTGAAGTTGTTGTTCGTAAAGGTGAATTGGTTACACGAGAGCAACAAACCATACTGCATGCTATTTATAATTCTGCTGCAGCATGGATTTATGGGCATCAAAGTTTAGGGATTTTTCTATTAACAATTATCATATCTCTTGGTCTATTTATGGCACCAAGTGGTAAGGTAAGCACGCCCTTACAATGCAAAGACCATATACTTATGTCATTACTTTTGGCATGTACAGCTTTGGGGGCAAAAGCAATTTATGTATTTGCTCATCAAACAGGTGAAACTATAAACATAGTTTCATTGTCTTATGCTTTTCCTGTGGCTGGTATTGTAGGCTTAGTTGCTATGGTATTTGCAGCAAGACGTTATTGTACCATGGGCATATTGTTAGCCTTGTTAACCACGGTAATGTTTAAAAGTGGTATGGCTTTATTTTTCTTCCACTTTCTTGGTGGAATGCTTGCTACTTGGTTGGTAACACGTGCGCAAACACGTCAAGATGTTGTATGGAGTATTTTGCCGTTAAGTATTGGGCAAATTGTATTTTGGTTTGCCACAACAACATTTGCTCAAACACCTTTACCATATTATCCTTTGCAGTTGTTATATGTTATTGCAAATAGTATTGTTTCGCTCTTAATGTTATTTGCCTTAAGCCCTATTCTTGAAATGGCTTTTGGCTATACCACACGCTTTAAGCTTATGGAGCTTATGAGTCTTGAACAACCATTAATGCAAGAGATGATGGTCACTATGCCTGGTACATACCATCACTCACTTATTGTAGCAAATATGGTTGAGGCTGGTGCTAAGGTAATTGGTGCTAATAGTTTGCTTTGTAAAGTTGGTGCATTATATCATGATGTTGGAAAGCTTATGCATCCTGATTATTTTATTGAAAATCAATTTGGTGGCCGTAATAAGCATGACAAGCTTGCTCCCTCCATGAGTGCTCTTATTTTATCCTCGCATATTAAAAAGGGTATAGAACTTGCGGAGAAATATAGATTAGGTAAAGAAATTTATGATTTAATACAGCAACATCATGGTACAAGGCTTATGCAATTTTTCTATAGAAAAGCCATAGACTTGGGTGAAAACCCTCAAGAATCTGATTATTGCTATGGTGGGCCACGTCCACAAACCAAAGAAGCTGCAATACTTATGCTTGCAGACTCAGTTGAAGCTTCATCACGCACTTTAAGTGATCCAACTCCGGCACGCTTAAAAAGCCATATTGATAAAATTATTAAAGGTATTTTTGCAGAAGGCCAATTAGACGAATCAGAACTTACTTTTAAAGATTTACACAAAATCAGTGAGCAATTTTTGCGTATTCTTACCGGTATTTTTCATCAGCGTATTGCTTATCCCGATAAAAACTTAAAAAATACAAATATTAATTCATCGGATGATACAAAGAGTAAAGGTGTTAATGGCTTAGATGTTAATCCTTCAGGTACAATAAATGACCTTGATGCTTCACCCATTGGTCGTGTTTTTAATGGTAAATTGCAATAATGATGCATGAATCAAGCATAAATGTATTTAATAAATCAAGATGGTTATGTCCTATTTCTACCTTTTGGCTTAAAAAAATACTTCAAGTTATGCTTGATGTCAGTGAACAAAAAACTAAAAGTATAACTTTATATATTGTTCGTGATGCATACATTGCCTTATTAAATGAAAAATATCTGTCTTGCCAAGGCCCTACCAATATATTATCTTTTCCTGCCCATGAAGCGATGCACAGCATAAAACAAGATTTGAATGCACCCAATGTGCTTATATTGTCAGTGGATACACTTCAACGTGAGTGTTTACTGTATGGACAAAATATAATTGAACATTCTTTGCGTTTAATTGCTCATGGTCTTGGGCATGTTTTAGGTTTTGATCATGGCTGTGCCATGTGGGCTTTATGTGAAAAAATGGAAAATTCTGCCCACAATTTTTTGTTTTATCATGCAAACTATCTTTACAAAGCACATAGTTAAAGTTAATAATGCTATTTATTTTATAGAAATATTTTTTATAACTATGAATATTCAAAAAGAAAAAATGAATTACCCTAATTCATTATGGCAATGGAAAGGGGACGGACTAAAAGCTCCAGTTTTGGTACTTGATGAAGTTGATTCAGTCCTTGATGATGCTTGGAACTTGGTAAAACAAAACAATTTTCCTATATGGTCTTGTGTGCTTGCACGTAGTCAAAATAAAGGACGAGGGCAAACCAGAAGAGAGTGGCAATCGCCAAGTGGCAATATTTATGCAGCCTTGCGTTTACCTAATGAGCAAGTATTTGCAAATACTTGTGCAGCACCAGCCTTGTCAGCTTTAATTATTAAAGCATTAACGCCAATTACTTGTAACCTTGGTATGAAATGGCCTAATGACTTAGTTGATATAAAAAAATTACAAAAAGTTGGTGGCATACTTTTAGAAGAAAAACAAGATGTTATCATTGCTGGAATTGGGATCAATTTAGAATATGCGCCATCAACGCAACAAATGCGTATGGGGGCTGCATTAAATGCAGGAGTTTTAAATATTAACCCTGCTGCGCATAGTATTTTAAGATCTTATGATAAAAATATTTTTCAAGATGATATTCTTTTTGCTGAAAAGCTTTGGCTTTATCTTGTAAGCAAGATGTATTTTTGTTACACTGCCAAATTGCCTATGCTTTGGGCTGATTTATGGCAAAAAGAGGCAGAAAAACATTTACTATGGAAAGGAAAATTTGTAAGCATTACAGATACAGATACAAAAGTATTTGGTATTCTTAACGGTATTTCATCTACCGGAGAACTTGAATTGTTAGTAGATGGACAAAAACAATATTTTTTAAGTGGTAATCTTAGCTACTGTTAAAATTGTATTTTTTATGTGTTAGATTAGGTGTTTTGTTGCAAGTTTGTATTAATTGCTTGCTAAGAGAATATGGATAAAGGGGTTGGAAATGTCTGAACATGCATGTAGTTTTGCAGAGGTACAAGAAAAATTAAAAGGTAAAGCTATTTTAGTTGCCAATCGCGGTATTCCCGCACGGCGTATTTGTCGCTCAATTAGAGAGCGTTTTAATGCCACAGCTGTTATGACGGCAACTGATATTGATAAAACTGCTCCAGCTGCATCTACGGCACAAGAGCTTTTATTATTAGGGCAAGATGCTCGTGCTTATCTTGATATTGATCGCATTATTACCTTGGCTAAACAACGTGGTATTGTTGGTATTCATCCCGGTTGGGGTTTTGCATCAGAAGATTCAATTTTTCCACAAAAATGCGCTGCTGCCGGTATAACTTTTATTGGTGCAACTTCTGAAGCTATGAATATGCTTGGAAATAAAGTACAAGCAAGAACCATTGCGCAAAAACTTGGTGTACCTGTTGTACCTGGTTCTGAAGGAGCAGTTGATATACCAACTGCCAGAAAACTCATTAAAGAAATTGGTTTGCCCATTATGCTAAAAGCCGAAGGCGGCGGCGGTGGCAGAGGTATATTTGCTATATTTAATGAGGCAGAACTTGAAGATGCTTTCTTTAAAGCCTCCACCATGGCGCAAGCCTCTTTTGGCAATCCACGTCTTTTTGTAGAAAAATATCTCGCCAATGTAAGGCATATTGAAATTCAAGTAATTGCTGATAAATTCGGTAATGTTTTTGCTTTTGATGAACGTGATTGTACAGTTCAGCGCAACCATCAAAAACTTATTGAGATTACCCCTTCACCTTGGATTGGCATCACTCCAGAATTACGCAAGCAGCTAAAAGAATATTCCAAGCATTTAATTCGTGAAGTTGGTTTTACATCCTTAGCTACAGTTGAATTTTTGGTTACCAATGAAGGTGTACCATACCTTATTGAAATAAATACCAGACTTCAAGTTGAACATGGCATTACAGAGTGTAGATATGGTATTGACTTAGTAGAAGAACAAATTGCCATTGCCTTTGGTGCAAAGTTGCGCTTGAGTGAAGAAGAAACATTACCTATGCACTATGCTATGCAAGTGCGCATAAATTGTGAAGATCCACAAAATCAATTTACGCCAAATTCTGGCTTGGTTACACGCTATGTTTCACCGGGTGGTCCAGGCGTGCGTCTTGATTCAAATATTAGTGCAGGTTATGAATTTCCACCCAATTATGACTCTGCTGGTTCATTGCTTATTAGCTATGCTAGAGAATGGGATAAAACCATTGGCATTATGCAGCGTGCGCTTGGGGAATATATAATTGGTGGTATTAAAACTACTATTCCATTTTTTAGACAAGTGCTTAAACATCCACTATTTCGTGATGCACAATTTGATACTAACTTTATTGCGCAAAATCCAGACCTTATGTACTATGCCGACGTTGCACCTGAAGGTGAGCGTCTTGCAAAATTGGTAGCAGAAATTTCCGCCAAGGGTTACAATCCTTATGTGCAATTAGGCTCTTATAGGTCTGTTGATACACCAAGAATGCCAGACTTTGACCCCGTACTACCACCTATTGTAAGCGCAGACAGAAAAGCACCTTCGCCATATCCTCGTGGAGATCGCAACGATATTCTTGGTTATATTCGCAACACAGACTATGTACACTTTACAGACACCACACCACGCGACTTTACACAGTCAAATAGTGGTAATCGTTTCCGTTTAGCCGAAGATGCTTTAATTGGCCCTTACCTTGATAATGCAGGGTATTTTTCAATTGAAAATGGTGGCGGAGCACATTTTCATGTAGCTATGATGGCTAACATGACCTATCCATTTACTGAGGCTAAAGAGTGGAATCGCTTTGCACCTAAAACATTAAAACAAATACTTGTGCGCTCTACCAATGTGCTTGGTTATACTCCGCAACCACGCAACCTTATGCATTTAACAAGTGAAATGATTTGTGAAGATTATCAAGTAATACGTTGCTTTGACTTCTTAAATCATGTTGAAAATATGCGTCCTATGGCCGATGTGGTTATGTCTAAAAAAGACATTATTTTTGAACCATCATTATCACTGTCTTGGGCTAAAGGATTTGATGTAAACCACTATATACAAGTGGCAGAGGCATTGCTTGGTATGGTGGCATCAGCCATGGGCGGCAGTGTACGAGATGCTGCGCAAAATATTATCCTTGGACTAAAAGACATGGCCGGAGTTTGCCCTCCACATTTTATGACAGAGCTTGTAACTGCTTTGCGTAAACGCTGGCCTGAGCTAGTCTTGCACTATCATAGACATTATACTGATGGATTATTTGTACCAGCATGCGGAGCAGCCGCTAAAGCAGGTGTACATATTTTAGATGTTGGGCTAGGTGCTGCAGTGCGTTCATATGGACAAGGCGATGTACTGTCCATGGCAGCTTATTTAGAGCATGAACTTGGGCTTGAAACAAAACTTAATAAGTCAGCCATTCGTGATGCAAACTTTGTTTGTAAGCAAATTATGCCTTATTATGACCGTTATTGTTCTCCATATTTCCAAGGTATTGATTATGATGTTGTTGATCATGCCATGCCTGGCGGTGCTACATCTTCATCTCAAGAGGGTGCGGTAAAGCAAGGTTACATTCATCTTTTACCGTATATGCTTAACTTTTTAGCAAGTACACGCAAAATTGTACGCTATCATGATGTAACCCCAGGCTCACAAATTACTTGGAACACGGCATTTTTGGCTGTGACCGGTGCATGGAAGCGTGGTGGAGAAGAAGAAGTTCGCTTTCTCTTACGCATCTTAGAAGAAATAACCGACACTCCAGAAGACAGCATTACTCCAAAAATGAAACAAGCACGTTTAGCAATCTATCAAGATTGCAATGATGCTTTCCGCAATTTACTACTTGGTAAATTTGGTAAATTGCCCCTGGGCTTTCCGCCGGACTGGGTTTATGAAAGTGCTTTTGGAAATCATTGGAAGAGCGCACTTTTGGAACGAGTGGAAATATCCCCACTTGAAACATTACAAGACATGGACTTTGCCTCTGAGGAGCAAGCCCTAATTGATATAATTCGCCGCAAACCCACACAAGAAGAATTTGTATTGTACTTAAATCACCCGGGTGATGCCATTAAGACTATACAATATAAGAATATCTTTGGTGATGCCAATAAATTGCCTTTGCATATTTGGTTTGAAGGGTTAAAACCAGGACAAGATTTATACTTTGAAGACAGCAAGGGTAAGCCGCATCATCTTATGATTTTAAGCATTTCGAGGCCTAATCCTGCTGGTATTTCTGTGTGCCGTTATGTACTTGATTCGGAAATTATGTCTACTGATGTTAAAATTAAAGAACCAACAAGTGGTGCCGTCAAAGGTGTTGCAAAAGCTGATGCTAACAATCCTTATCACATAGCTGCACCAAGTAATGGTGATTTATGGGTAACATATGTGCATCCTGGCGACATGGTGAAAAAAGGTGAAGAGCTCTTTAATATTTCAATTATGAAACAAGAAAAAGCAGTTCTTTCCCCCATGGACGGCATAGTAAAACGAGTGCTTAAAAGTGCAGATTATAAAGAAAGTAAACAAATGATTTCTGTGCGTGAAGGGGAGCTTATTGTAGAGCTTGGCCCAATACCACGCCTATGTGCCAATGCAATTTGCGCACAGCCTATACCTATGAAAGATATTGATTTTTGTCCATATTGTGGAGATAAACTTAATTAGTCGAAGCTAAACAACACAATAATAATTTGAAATAAATTATTTTTACAACTCAAGCATACGAATAAAATTGTCAGAATAAGCGTATAAAATACGGTTTATGGCAATTTTATGGTGTAAAAAATAAGTTTTTCAAGTTGCGATTAACGAAATTTTTCTGCAAGAAAAATTTCGCACGGCGTAAAATAAGCCAGAATTGCATTGCGTGCGATTTTCGTAAGCTTCGTTTTACTCAGCTAAACTGGCTTCGCCGCTCGTTGGGTCGAACTTTTGGCGTCCCTAAAAGAAGAGTCCTGCATAATTATTTTTGAGTGCAATTTTACTAAAAATTACAAAACAATTTCATAACAAAAAAATTGCGATGCAGGACTAAAAAACAAAATAAATTAACATATTACCTATTAAACCTAGTAAACAAAGTACTAGACAAACTGTTTTTTTTTTGTTACTCATAAGAGGCTTTACGGATAAGTTTTTTTGACTACGTTGTTTTGTAGTATCTTACCTTTATGGAGGAAGGCAATGACAAAGAAGCAGCCAACTGCAAAGGCATCAAGCGATACAAAAAAAGATAAAGCTAATGTAGACCTTACATCAAAGCTTATATTAACTGGAGCTGATATCGTTGCTATAGGTGAAAGTGCAGAACTTTTGGTGGGTGGTAAAAACTATAATACCGCTCTAATTTCTGAAATTAAAGGCATTCAAGCCCCACATTTCAGGGCTATATCTTCCATAGCCTTTCATATGCTACTTGATGAGACAAGTGTCATTGCTTCAGTGATTCGTAATGTGGTTGATAAAGAATATAAGCGCATCGACTGGGAAGATACTGAAATCAACCAAGACCCTGAATTTTTACAAAAATTTGTGCGCAGTCTTGGGCGCCTGATTCGTGAATCAAGCGACAATCTAAAAGATGTACGTATTCCCTTACGTACCTTCATAAATAATGTTGTTGATGGTTTTGCCACTTCCCCTGAAGGCATTGACCAATTGCGCAAACGCTCAGTTTTAGTGCAAGCTGCTATTTTATCGGTTGAATTACCACCTTTAGTTAGCGAAGCTGTTAAAGCGGCCTATGCTGATATTTGCGCAGATAATGATGGTGATATAGTACCAGTTGCTGTGCGTTCATCTGCTGCTGGTGAAGATTCACGCAAAAAAGCTTTTGCTGGTTTGCAAGATACGTATCTCAACATGGTCGGTGATGAAAAAGTTACCATGGCATACCATTGGGATTGTTCTTCAGCTTATAATTTGCGCTCTATGACGTATCGTCGTGAGGCTATACTTGATGCTCTTGCCAAAGCAGAAGAAGTTGGTGATCAAAGCATTGCTGAAAATGCTAAAAAAGAGTGGGCCATTGAGCATACATCATTATCTGTATGTATGATGCAAATGATTAACCCTGTTGTGTCTGGTACTGCATTTTCTGCTGATACTGCAACTGGTTGCCGCGGTACAGATCGCCATGATTTAGTAAGTATAGATGCAAGCTATGGACTTGGTGAAGCTGTTGTTGGTGGTAAGGTAACGCCTGATAAATTATATGTTTTCCAGCGTGATGACGGCTCTGAGGTGGTTATTCGCCAAATGGGCTGTAAGGATATGAAAATTATCTATGACGAAAAGGGTGGCACTAAAGAAGTCGATGTACCAGAAATGGAGGCTTTGCGTTGGGCACTTTCTTTAAGTCAAGCAGAACAAGTTGCAAAAGGTGTACGTGCTGTAAGTGCCGCTTATGACGGCATGATTATGGATACTGAATTTTGTATTGATGCCAAGGATAAGCTTTGGTTTGTTCAAGCACGACCTGAAACTCGCTGGAATGAAGAATTAGAA
Organism: uncultured Desulfovibrionaceae bacterium; assembly: GCA_964372165.1. Lineage (GTDB taxonomy): Bacteria > Desulfobacterota > Desulfovibrionia > Desulfovibrionales > Desulfovibrionaceae > CAYJAD01. The sequence continues at coordinate 10,501 of CAYJPT010000026.1, forward strand.
ATTTATCCTAATACAATATTTATGCGCCGCCATGAAGTTGACCCTAAAGCTGCTGCAGAAGCTGAACTTATATTGGAGGGCAATGGGGCATCACGTGGAGCAGGGCAGGGTACTGTTAAATATTTACGCTCAGCCTTAGAGTTAAATAAAATTTCACATGGTGATATATTAGCAGCAGAGCGTACCGACCCGGATATGGTACCAGGCATGCGTGTAGCTTCTGCTATTTTGGCCGATGTTGGTGGTGATACAAGTCATGCTGCTATTACCTCGCGCGAACTTGGCATTGCTGCTGTTATTGGTATTCAACGTCTTGATAAATTACGTGCACTTGATGGTGCTGAAGTTACCGTTGATGGCACAAGCGGCCGTGTTTATAGAGGATTATTGCCACTGCATGAAGTTGGTGGCGAGATGGATATTTCTGAACTGTCTAAAACTCAAACCAAGGTTGGACTGGTACTTGCTGACGTTGGTCAATCTCTATTTTTATCCCGCTTACGTACTTTAGAAGCATTTGAAGTTGGTCTTTTACGCGCTGAATTTATGCTTGGTAATATTAGCATACATCCTGCTGCATTAGAAGCTTTTGACAATGGAACTCTTGAAGGTGTGGTAGAAAAGCATATTAAGGAAATGGAAGAAAGACTTTCAAAGGTTTTACGCGAACAAATAGCAGCAGGTTTAGTTGTATCAGACTTGAAAATTCGTGAATATGTAGGTGAAATAACAGGCTTATCAAAAGAGATTGAAGAATTAAATGCGCAAGATGATAGCGCAAATCCTGATCAAGTTTTACTTACACATCGCAAAATGCGTGACCTTGACCATAAGCTTGATGAACACTTAGAAATAGCAACACGCCGTATTGATGTGATAAAAACCAGTGCAGATTTAAGTGAACATGTACGTATTATTATGGGCTTTGATGATGAGCTTTCATTATTGTCACCTATAGATTCAGAAGACATAAAACGCCGTGCCGAAATAGAAAGTTCAATTGAGCATTACACCAAAAAAATACAAGAACTACCTTTTGTTGTTAAAGTTCTTGAAAATATTAAACGCCTGCGTGAAGAAGTGGGCTTGCGTACTGGTCTTAAAAAAGAAATGGACGAGATGCACAATCTTATTGATAAGATGCGTGAGCTTATTAAATCTCGTGGTTTCCGTACCGGTAAAGAGCATTATGTACAAACCTTAGCTCAAAACTTGGCACTTTTTGCCATGGCTTTTTATGGTAGAACCATTGTCTATCGTACAACAGACTTTAAGAGCAATGAATATCGTAACTTGCTTGGTGGCAATCTGTTTGAAAATCTTGAAGATAACCCTATGCTTGGATATCGTGGCGTTTCACGTAATATCCATGACTGGGAAATTGAGGCATTCAAACTTGCCCGTGGTGTTTATGGTGGGACTAACTTACAAATGATGCTACCATTTGTAAGAACACTTGAAGAGGCACGCTCCATGCGTCGCTACCTTGACCAAGTTCATAAACTTCGTTCAGGTGTAGATGGCTTGAAAATTATTCTTATGTCTGAAATTCCATCCAATGCAATTTTGGCAAAAGAATTTATTGAAGAATTTGACGGCTTCTCAATTGGCTCAAATGACATGACTCAAATGGTGCTTGCAACCGATAGAGATAACGCAAGCCTTGGTCATATATATGATGAGGAAGATCCAGCAGTTATTTGGGCTATCCTAGTTACAATTTTTACGGGCCAAAAATATGGCAAAAAAGTTGGCTTTTGTGGCCAAGGTGTTTCAAATAGTTTGATATTACGCGGTCTTGTAGCTATTGCCGGTATTGCATCCGCATCAGTTGTTCCGGATACATATTATCAAACAGTACAAGATATTGCAGCCATTGAAGCGGAAAATATAACAACAGATAAATTAGGTGCTTGGCTAATTAAACAGCATCATAATTATTTAGCTAATCTCATGGAAAAAGAAGGTTATGGTCATATTTTGAAAAAATATACCCAGCCTGAAGATATTAGTGAATGGTATGAAGGTGAATTACAAAGACGTCATGAGCAATTACGTGAACACCTAGATACACCAAAGGAAAACTTCTACCGTAGTGAGCTTGAAAGCTTCCGCTCAGTTTTCCATAAACCTACAATTTATGCCACATGGGATTGGAATACTACAGTTAATGATGCATTATTCCAAGCCGGATTTAAAAACTTTGCCGAGCAACAAACAGCCCTTGAGGCTTATCGCAAGCAAACGTGGTAATATAATAAAATATCTATAAAAAAGGGGCTAATAAGCCCCTTTTTTACGACAAAAATATTTGCCATAGTCGCTAGTACAAAAAAATCTTCTTTTTACGTTGCTACATTGCTGAAAAGTCGTATTTCATACGCTTATTTCTGGCATTTTTATAGTGCAAAAATACGTTTTTTCGCGTACTGTAAAATAAGCCAGTACTTGCTTCTGGCCGTCCCCAAAGGGGTATTTGGAGGCAAGGTGCTTTATGCTAAAGGCGGTCCTTAGACCGCCGTGGTACTTTCTGAAAAGCGCATGGAAGTGCGTGTTTCAGCATCAACTATTTGACCAATACTTCAAGAAGTTCAATGGCATCTTGCTGTAAGCTTGCCAAATGTTCTTTACTTTTAAAACTTTCAGCATATACTTTACAAATATTTTCTGTACCTGAAGGCCTGATGGCAAACCAACCACTTTTTGTTACAATTTTTACACCACCTATGGCCGCATCATTACCTGGGGCAGTGGTTAAAATTTGAGTAATGTCTTCATCTCCGGCTTGGTTAATTTTAATTTGTTCTTTATTCATGCTGAGTAAAGTATTGCGAGTATGCTCATTGGCTGGCGCATCTAAGCGTTCATAAAATGCTTCACCATGTTGCTTTACTAATTCGGCATAAAGATTATCTGGTCTATGGCCTTTTGCTGTCATTTCTGCTGCTAAAAGGCTTAGCATTATACCATCTTTATCTGTAGTCCAAACACGACCATCTTTGCGCAAAATAGATGCTCCGGCACTTTCTTCACACCCAAGCCCACAACTTCCATCTTGTAAATATGGCACAAACCACTTAAAACCAACTGGTACTTCTACAATTTTTTTGCCAAGTGACTCACCTATACGGTCAAGCATGGCTGAAGTTACTAAGGTTTTACCAATGCCAACATTTTTATCCCAATGGGGGCGCGATTTAAAAAGATAAGCAGTAACGGCAGCAAGGTAATGATTTGGATTCATAAGGCCTGTAGGTGTGACAATACCATGTCTATCAGCATCAGGGTCACAACCAAATGCTAAGTCATATTGATCTTTCATGTTTAATAAATTATTCATGGCGAAGCGCGATGAACAATCCATACGAATTTTTCCATCTTTATCACATGGTACGAAACGAAATGTTGGGTCAAACTCTTTATTAACCACGTTTAAATTTAGTTTATAACGCTCTGCAATAGGTTCCCATAAAGCAAGGCTTGCACCACCAAGCGGGTCAACACCAAGCTTGATGCCTGATTGTGAAATGGCTTGCATATCAAGCACATTTTCTAAATCATTAATATAATCTCCCATCATGTCATATTCGCGCACCAAGTCTGACTGCTGAGCTGCATTAAAGTACATCAATTGTACATCTTTATTCTCTTTAGATAATAATTCATTGGCACGTTCTTCTATTTTTTTTGTGATGGAACTTTCTGCAGGACCTCCATGAGGTGGATTATATTTAAAACCACCATCTTGAGGAGGATTATGAGATGGAGTGATAACTATACCATCAGCAAGGTTATGAGGATTGTTGTAATTCCAATTCAATATGGCATGTGAAATAATGGGAGTTGGTGTAAAAGCACCATCTTTTGCAATAAACACTTGTACGTTATTGGCAACAATTACCTCTAAAGCTGAGCGATATGCCGCTTCTGAAAGGGCATGAGTATCAAAGCCCAAAAAAAGTGGGCCGGTTATGCCATTATTTTTACGATAGTCACAAACTGCCTGAGAGATTGCATAAATATGTTCTTCGTTAAAGTTACGCTTTAATGATGTTCCTCTATGTCCAGATGTACCAAAAGACACTAACTCTTCAGGATTATCCATTGTTGGAAATAAAGTATAATATGAAGACATAAGCTCCGGTATATTACAAAGCATTTCAAAGGTTGGTAACTTTCCTGCATGTGGGTGCACAGCCATATTTATACTCCTATAAATACTTGAAAAAAAAGCCCCCAAGAAAAGGGGGCTTTTTAATACTTAATATGTTAAGTTTATTTCTTTTCTTTCTTATTATTTTGCCCAAGAGACACTGCCCTTAAGAAAGTATCACCACGACGATAAATTTGCAACATCACAGCACCACGTTTACTTACCTCAGAAATTATTTTTGCAAGCTCTTTACTTGTATTCACGGGTAGCATATTAGCTGCTAAGATAACATCACCTGCTCGTAAACCAGCTTCTGCAGCAGATCCATCTTGCTCAATATCAACAATTAACAAACCTTGAGCTTTATTCATTTCAAGCTGACGTGCCTCATCAACAGTAACAGGGCGCGCAGAAATGCCTAAACTTACAGTTTCCTGCTTTTTACCAGGTGTTTGTGGTCCGCCTCTTTGAGCATTTAATTGGTCTTGTGTGCGTTCACCAAGGGTCACAGTAAGTTCTTTTTGTTTACCATCACGTAGTACAACAATTTTAGTTTTGCTACCTGGTTTTTGCTCAGCAATGGCACGTAATAAACCATCAGAATCTGCAACATCCTTGCCGTTAACAGAAATGATTACATCACCTGCTTTGATGCCACCTTTATCTGCTGGCTCACCTGGCATTACACTACCAATAAGAGCCCCTTTTTCTTTTTCAAGACCAAGAGCTTTTGCCACATTTTCATCTACATCTTGTATTGTAACACCAATCCAGCCACGGCTAACTTTTTTACCTGATTTTAATTGTTCGGTAATTTGTGCTGCCATAGAGCTTGGGATAGCAAAACCAATACCTTGACCACTGGCAATGATTGCTGTGTTGATACCTACAACTTCGCCATTCATATTAAGTAATGGCCCACCACTATTACCTGGGTTAATTGAAGCATCAGTTTGTAAAAAATTATCAAAAGGCCCGGCATTAATATCACGTCCTTTAGCAGAAAGGATACCAGCAGTTACAGTATGTTCTAAGCCAAAAGGATTACCAATGGCTAATACCCACTGACCAACTTTTGCTTTTTCTGAGTCTGCAAAAGTCAAGAAGGGTAGTTTTTCTTTAACATCTACCTTTAGTAAGGCAATGTCTGTCTCTTCATCAGAGCCAACAAGAGTTGCAACAATGGCGTCTGACTTCCCTGTTGCTCCTTGTAAATTGACATTTATAATATCTGCTTCTTTGACCACATGGTAATTGGTTACTATATAGCCATCTTCGGAAACAATAAATCCAGATCCTAGAGAGCGTTGTTTACGTTGTGGTTGATTACCATGAAATTGATCAAATTGCTCAAAGAATTTTTCGAATCCTGGAGGGACATTTCGGAAAAATTCATTAAATCCCTTATTTGATTGTGGGGAGGAAGTTTTTTCTGTACCAATATTAACAACTGCTGCCCCTGCTTTTTCTGCAAGATTTGTAAAGTCAGGTAATTCAGCGGCTTGAGTTACACCTGAAAACATAAGTAAAGCGCAAAGCGTAAAAAATGTTAAAGATTTTCGTAAGTTAATCATAAATTCTCCTTATGGGAACATTGTCCAACACCAATTATTTTTAAGACATGTGGGCAATGTAAAGTAGCGTGCTTATCTACGCACGCCATTTATATATAAGTTGTAAAAAAGAGTATGTGAAGATGCTGAGAGAAAAAATAATAAAATTATGCATTCAAATGCAAGAATATTTAATTTAAAATTATAGAATTATTTGGTAAATGTAATAAAAATTAATTTAATAAAAACACTAAATAAAATTTTTATACATTTTATAAAATAAATCACGATTTTTTATAGTAAAACTTAATAAACTGCAATTTGCCCATCTGTACGAGGCTCTGTGCCACCTATATAGCTAATGTTTCCTTTTTCATCCTTGTGTTGCCAAATTATTTGACCTCTACCAAAATCTTTATCGTCTACATTGCCATAACATATGTCATGACCCATGCGTTTTAAGGCATCTGCTATGGAAGATGGGAAACTTGCCTCAACCTGCACCGTGCGACCATTTGTCCATCTAAAGCGTGGAGCATCTAAAGCAGCTTGTGGGTTTAGGCTAGTATTAAGTATATGATGCATAAGCATTACGTGACCTTGAGGTTGTATAAAACCACCCATCATGCCAAAAGGACCAAAGGGTTTTATTGGGCCACAAATTGTCTCATTGGTATAATTATTCGTTTGGGTACTATCATTTAATGTTTTACTTGATGTAACTGTATCTGTTTTTGGTGTAATAAATCCCGGTATTATAGTATGATATGGTAGTTTTTTAGGTGCAATACAATTAGGATGTTCAATATTAGTATTAAAGCAAGCCCCACGATTTTGCATGGCTATACCAGTTTGTGGAATAACCACTCCAGATCCAAAACCAGTGTAATTACTTTGTATGTATGAAACCATGTTGCCTTCATTATCAGCTGTGGCTAAATATACTGTACCGCCTTTGTGTGGAGTTAGAGGTTTTGGGTCAATGGCAATTAAGCTAATATCTGCAGCACGTTTTGCTCCAAAATCCTTATGTAGTAAATCATCAACATTAACCTGCATATACTTGGGGTCTGCTATATGTAAAAGCCCATCAATAAATGCAAGCTTGGTCGCTTCAATAACTTTATGCATACTTTGAACTTCACATAGATTATTAATATCAATATTACGTAAAATATTCAAAGCCATTAAGCATATAATGCCTTGCCCATTGGGCGGTAATTCCCAAATATTATACCCACCATACTCTACACTGATTGGCTCAACCCAAGTTGGAGTATAATCTTGTAAATCTTCTCCACGTAAAAAACCGCCTGAGGCTTGCATGAATTCATCAATTTTTTTAGCAAGATTACCGCTATAAAAACTTTGTGCTTTACTTTCTGCAATGGATATAAGGGTCTTTGCTTGATCAGGTAAACGCCAAATACTACCAACACGTGGAACATGCCCATTGGGTGCAAATGTAGAAAACCAATTATTAACTGATTGATCATTGCTTTTTTGAGCATAGTTTGAATATACAGCATGAGCGCTTTGCCATAGTTGTGCCGTTACAGCTGCAAGGGGAAATCCTTGCTCGGCATAATGTATGGCTGGTTCTAGACACTTTTCCAGTGAGAGCTTACCAAAACGTCCATTTAAAGCAGCCCAAGCCGCAGGAGCACCAGGCACAGTTATTGGTAATAAGCCTTGTTCAGGCACATTGTCATGACCAGCTTTAAGAACAGCATCTAGATTTAATAGGGCAGGGGATGGACCACTAGCATTTAAACCATATAGCTTATCATTAATCCAAACTTGAGCAAAAGCGTCACCACCTATACCATTGCACGTTGGTTCAACTACACTTAAGCATGCAGCAGTGGCGATAGCTGCATCAATGGCATTGCCACCACTACGCAAAATATGCAAACCTACTTGCGCTGCAAGCGGCTGTGATGTTGCTACCATTCCTTGTGAAGAAAAAACTACATTGCGCCTTGAAGGGTATGGATAATAATAAGGATCAAATTGCAAAACTAATCTCCTAATGTGACAAGAAAATTTATCCTGCCATACGTTTTAATTCGTCTTCACGTTCCTTAGCATTTAAAACTTTACAATGAGTAAAAGTGTTGCCTGCATCTTCTGCTTTAGAGACACGAAAGTGTTTTGTGGCATGAGTTGCTAAATGTGGCCAATGAGTAATTAGCAACATTTGACGGTTTTTTGCAAGATTTTCTAAGCGTTCTGCTACTTTGTGTAAAGTCATGCCTCCAATGCCAGCATCAACTTCATCAAAAATGTAAGTTGCACTTTCATGTGTTGCTTGAATATCTACAAGGGCTAAAAGAAATCTTGAAAGCTCACCACCTGAAGCAATTTTATCTAAAGGTTGTGGTACTTGCCCCGGATTTGGCGCCCAAAGTATACGAGCTTTTTCATCTTCAATGCCAGTCCAAATAGCATTGGGAGAAAAATCAATAATTACTTGTACATCCTTTGAAAATCCTAAGCCTGCCAATGCTTGTTCAAGCTTTACACTAAAAGCTTTACTTGAAGTTCTGCGTAAGGGTATGAGTTCATCAAGTGTTGCTTTAAGTTTTTGTATGATATCTTTTTCTTCACGCTCTAATTGCTTTAAATCTAAGGCACATGAATCAAGAAAAGATATATTTTCTATAATTTCTGTTCGTAGTTCAAGTATCTCATTAAGTGGGCGGCGTAGCTTTCTTTTTAATTGTGCTAAAACATAAAGGCGTGATTCAAGTGAATCCATATCAACTTCTGATAATTGTGGTAATTTGCGCATTCGAGCTTCCATATGTGGTAAAAGCTCACGTAAAGCAGAAATTTGAGCAAGATCTTCTGCAAAGCTATCATCATAATTACATATATTTTCAATACTTCTTTCAAAATTTGATAAAATACTTATTAAGCCCGGACCATCGTCACCATGTAGCAAGCTCAGTGTTTTTTCAAAATTTGCTCTACGTTCTGAACTGGACCTTGCCTCTGCACGCAAAGCTTCAAGCTTATCTTCTTCATCTACTTCAGGTGATACTTTATCTATTTCGGCTTGCTGCATTTCTAATAGTTCGCGTCGTTCCGCAAGAGTATCAAATTTGCTTTGCATGGTTTCACGCTTGGCAGATATTTTTTGCAACTCGTGTAGCAGTTGATCTCTTTGCTCAAGAAGGTCTTTATTTGGCAAACAACTCTCAATCAATTTAGCTTGATAAGCCTGTTGTAAGAGTTTTTGCTGACCATGTTGGCTTGTATGTACAATAAGATTTGGGCGAAGTTCACGCACAGAATCTTGTGAACTTAAAACATCATTAATATACAATCTGCTGCGACCATTTTCAGCTATAAGCTCACGGCGTATAAATAATTCTTCATTATTATGAATAAATATTGCTTCAACTTGTGCTTTTTCATAACCTTGACGTACCATATTTACAGGGATTTTTTCACCAAGTAAAAAATTTATTGCTTTTAGGATAAAGCTTTTACCGGCACCTGTTTCTCCAGTTAGTACGTTTATACCCGTTGAAAATTCAAGTTCCATATTTTCAATGAGTGCAAGACCTTGTATCCTTAAAAATTCAAGCATATATGTATCCTAACCTTAACTTCTTAATCTTGGGTCTAAAATATCACGTAGGCTTTCACCTAATAAATTATAACCTAGCACGGTAATTAAAATGGCAATACCAGGATATAAAGACAACCAAGGTGCAATTTCCATAACATTTTTACCTTCTAAAAGCATATTGCCCCAGCTTGCAATAGGGGGCTGTACACCAAGACCCAAAAAGCTTAAAGATGATTCAATCAAAATAGCACCGGCAATGCCTAATGTAGCCGACACCAAAACAGGACTTAAAGCATTAGGTAAAATGTGTACGCTTATAATACGTCTATTAGTAGCCCCACTTAAGCGAGCTGCACTAACAAAATCACGTTCACGCAAGGTTAATGCTTCAGCTCGAACTAGACGAGCCACCCCCATCCATGAGGTAAAGCCTATAACTATCATAATATTAGCTAAGCTTGGTTCTAAAAATGCAATAATGGCAAGAATAAGAAAAAATGATGGAAAACATAGCATTATATCAACACCACGCATAATAATTTCATCAATAATACCACCAAAGTATCCTGAAATAAGCCCTAATATTAAACCAATACTTACAGAAATTCCAACAGCAACAAAACCTACCCACAAGGATATGCGCCCTCCATATAATAGACGTGAAAGCACATCTCGACCTAGTTGGTCTGTACCTAAGGGGAAAGCCTCACAAGGGGGTAGTAATATGGAATCTAGATGCAGAGCAGTGGGGTCATACGGAGCAAGCCACGGCGCAAAAAGGGCTGCTAATGACATGCACAATACTAAAGTCGCACCTACAATCAGCATCATGTGTTTCTTTAACTTTCTAGCTAAAAATAATTTTGAATCGTGCATTACATATGCTCCTTTGCAATACGAATGCGAGGATCGGTAAAGCCATAAGCAATGTCAGCAAGCACATTACCTAGCAAGGTTAACACAGCACCAAGAACTAAATTACCCATAATCATTGTATAGTCTCTTGCCATCACAGCAGCGTAAAATAATTGTCCTAAGCCGGGTAGGGCAAAGATTGACTCAATTATAACACTGCCTCCAATAAGTCCTGGTATAGACAAACCAAGTAAAGTGATGACTGGCAAAAGAGCATTACGCAAAGCATGATGAAAAATAATTTTATTTGTTGGTAAACCCTTGGCACGTGCGGTTAAAATATAATCTTGCCTTAATACCTCAAGCATAGATGAACGAGTAAAACGTGACATGCCAGCTATGCCACCAATGGTATATACAGTAATTGGCAAAATTAAATGAGAAATAATATCCCATGCCTTGCCCATAGGTGAAAGATGTTCATAATTTAATGAAGTTAAACCAGAAATTGGCAACCAAGCATTTTCAATACCAAAAAACAACATAAGTAATAGGGCTAACCAAAATCCTGGCATTGCAAAGGCCAAAAATACTAAAATTGTAATGCTTCTATCTAGCCAAGAATTTTGCTTCCAAGCAGAAATAACGCCAATGGGAATGGCTATACTTAAAGTTAAAATTAAAGCTGCGACATTCATACCCACAGTTAGGGGCAAGCGTTCCATTATTTTTTCTAAAACTGGCCTTGAGTCTGATGACATGGAGTTGCCAAAATCAAGATGCGCAAGACGTTTAAGCCAATTAAAGTATTGCTCATGCAGTGGTTTATCTAGTCCATACAATGTCTCTAAGCGTTGACGCGCAGCTTCACCAGCTAGTGGGTTTAGCGTAGTTTCCATATCAGTAGGAGAGCCAGGAGCTAAGTGAATTACTGTAAAACTTATTATTGTTATGCCCCAAAACACAACTACCATCCATAAAAATTTACGTAATATACGCATCATAACTATGGGTATTTGTTGATGTTTTCTAGTAAATGACATGCTGGACATATTATATTTCCATGTGAATTGCTAAATATTTATTCATTATTTAATTTTATGAGCAGATTTCGCAAGTGATACTTTAAGGAAACGCTGATTAAATCAACAAGTCAAAAAACATATTGTGTGTTTCTTTACAAAGTAGGCAATTGTGCCTACTTTGCATGCCGAATGAGAGCAAAAAACCATGTTTTTTTGCGTCCCACAGGGCGAATGAAGGCAGTGTGCCTTTCTGATTTATTCTGCTTGCAGAATAAAT
>CAYJPT010000027.1:0-21911 GCA_964372165.1 uncultured Desulfovibrionaceae bacterium
CGCTTTTTTTTGCGTCCCACAGGGCGAATGAAGGCAGTGTGCCTTTTGATTTATTCTGCTTGCAGAATAAATCAGCATTTCCTATAATTCTCCATGCATAGAGTATGCTATCATGTTTTTATGATTGGTTAATTATTTTTATTTGCAAAGAGATGAAAGCTTTGTATTACATTTTCATGCGTGCTTGCAAAACCTACTGCTAAAGCAGCACTTACTATTCCTCCTAAAATACCAGGCAAAAGTATATTTTGACCTGCTAGGAAAAATCCTTCCATACGAGTTTTGGGTAATAGTGGTAAGCTAGAAATTGTATGAGCTACACCATACATAGAGCCGCTACTACCGCAAATCCAGTCCTGCATGGTAGCAGATGTTGCAGTTGCATGCACATGTATTGGGCCAAGTTCTGGAATACTATTTTCTAAGTATTTTTGTAATTGCGCACTTTTTTCTTGTTTGAAGTTTATGTATTCCTGAGGGCGTGGTTTTGGTACATCTATTGGAGAATTATCCTGCAAAGGAAAAACTGCCATAAAAGGAAATCCTTGCCCTGGTACTTTTGTACTGTGCTTTGCACCAACTATGTAAGCTGTGGGTTTTGATGCGTTTGGTGGACTAATAATAGCATCTTGTGGGTTTTTTGGTAATAGGTAAACAGCTCTTTCATTTAAGTAAGGTTCTTTGCTTTCGGCAAACATTATAAAGGCTGTAACAGTTTCTTCTAAGTCTGCAATATGTTGATGGAAAACATTGCGAAATACTCCGGCATCCACTAATGTGCAAAGTTTAGATGGGTGGGCAGTGTAGATGCATTGATCAGCCTCTAAAATATTACCATTTTTAAGTTGAACCGCATGCATTTTTTTGTTTTTATGCATTATACGTGTCACTTGTGAATTACAGCACAGTTTTATATTTTGCTCTTTCAATACCTTTAAAAAAGCTTTGCTTAAGGTTTTACCACTACCATAAATTCCGTGACACGAATTAAAGTAAAGTCCGCCAACCATGGCATAATCATGCAAGGTAGCCTGCTTTGGACTTAGTCCATAAAGCAGGCTACGAGCCTTAATCATTTGTGAAAGGGTTTCATGTAGCTTAAGTTCTTCTAAGTTTTTAAGTAAGGGGCTTGCGTTATCAAAAGAAAGCTTTGGTAACTCCATACAATTAGTATTGGTGTAGGGGGAAGAATCTAAAACATGCTGTATTTGCGATAGAAATTTAGCAAATTTTTTCGTGTTATCAATACCAAATTGCTCTGTAATGCTTGCTAAAAGATTGCTTTGCTCAGCAGGGAAGTGATATAAATTTGGATTTTGTCCAAAGCGAAATTCTTCGCTTAAGGGATAAATATTGCTATCTTCAATATATTCCCAAACTCCAAGATATTTTAGCCAATGCCTTAAAATACCACCTTTGTTTAATCCACCGGCACAATGAAATCCTGTATCAAAATGCAAGCCATGGCGCATAAAACCTGAGAGTAGGGGAGCAGGATGTTTTGAAGCCTCAAGAATAGTAATTTCTTGTGGAATTTCTTGCTTGGCAAGGAGCAAGGCTGTTGCCATGCCTGTTACGCCAGAACCTATTATAATTGTACGTTTCATGAAAAACGGATAATTAAACTCGCATTGCTGCCACCAAAACCTGCAGCATTACAAAGCATGGTACGTGGGGGTGTATTATCACTTTGGCGCAATACTGCGATGTGAGCTGTTTCTTCATCACCTTCTTCAAAGTTGGGTGAGCCTGCGCAAAATCCTTTTTCAGCCATGATGCTTGAATAAACTACTTGTGCTGAACCTGCCATCCAAAATTCATGTCCGGTTAAGGCTTTTAAGGTAAGCACACGTGGGCATTGCTTGCCAAAAACAGTTGTAATATTATAAGCTTCTGCAGCGTCACCTTGTGGAGTGGACGTTGCATGCGCATTAATTTCTGTAATGTCGGATGGACTAATTTTGGCATCATTAATGGCCATTTGCATAGCTCCGGCAAGTCCGGTTCGGCTTGGAGCTACTAACTCACAACCATCAGAAGAATAGCCAAAGCCACATATTTCACCTAAAATAGGCGCATTTCTCTTTTTGGCATGTTCATACGATTCAATAACTAAAGCAGCAGCACCACCACTTGGTATAAGTCCATCACGCTTAGCATCAAAGGGGCGTGAAGCTTGCTGAGCGTCAGGATTTACAGAAAAAGCCCCCAGTCCGTCAAAAGCACTTATGGGATCAGCTCCAAGTTCTTGGGCTGCGCCGCATAGCATAACGTCTTGACGCCCAAGGCGTATGCAATCAACTGCTTGACCAATGGCTAAAAGTCCACTGGCACATGCAGCACTAACAGTCCATGATGCACCGGAAACTCCTAATAACACACCAAGATTCATGCTGATAGTTGAGTTCATAATCTTAAACATATGCCCACTGCCAAGGCTACTGGTAGGTTGTGGGACACTTCGTAAATGAGCAAGATCAAATGTGGCATTGGCTGTGGAATCATTGCCAAAAATAATGCCGGTGCGATTACTTTGTATGACTTCAATGGGAAGTGCGGCTTGTTCTATGGCTTGTTGCAGTGCCACATAGGCCTGCTGCACAAAGTCTGACATGGTTTTGCGTTGCTTACGTGACAGATGCTTTGAACCGTCAAAGCCTTGTATATGCCCGGTAAGCGGACTTCTAAAGCCAGTTTCTAGGCGTGATTTGTCTTCTATTATGCCAGAAATGCCATGATAAAGTGCATGAGCTATGCTTTCATGGTCAAGCCCCAATACAGAAATAGCCCCAACACCAGTTATAACAACTCTTTGCTTCATAATTACATATATAAGCCGCCATTGACGGCAAGCACTTGTCCGGTTACATAACTTGACATATCAGAACATAAAAAACGTACACATTGTGCCACTTCATCAGCTGAACCGGCACGGCCTTGTGGAATAAGGCTTAGATGATGTGATATGTCAATTTCCTCAGTCATAGCTGTTTCAATAAAACCTGGCGCAACAGCATTAACAAGAACATTCCTTTTGCCAAGTTCACGGGCTAGGGCCTTGGTTGCACCAATAAGTCCAGCCTTGGCAGCAGAATAATTTGCTTGACCAGGTAAACCCATTTGCCCAGAAGTTGAAACCATATTGACTATACGCCCTTGTCTTTTGCGTTGCATAAGTGGCACAATTTTGCGTGTAATATTAAAAAAGCCATTCAGATGTACATCCATTACTTTATGCCAGTCTTCATGGCTCATAAGTCCAAAGATGCTATCCTTGGCAAAGCCTGCATTATTGATAAGAGCATATGGTGTGCTATCTTGTAACAATGGTTCAAGGCAGGCATTTAATTCATCAACATTACAAACATCAAAAGGCAAAAGAGTGCAAGTTTGGTTAAGGTCTTGTATTTTTTGTTGAACTTCTTTAGCTCCATGGTGGTCTGAACGATAATTGAGCCAAATATCAAAGCCATCAGCTGCAAGTGCTATGGCGACAGCACGCCCAATGCCCTTGCTGGCACCGGTTATTAAAGCTATTTTTCCAGCCATAAACACTCCGTACAATGACAGTTATTAAAAAAATGATTTTGATTTATATCAAAAATTGAAAATTTATTACAAACCTAAATACTACTTAAAATGTGTGTATTAGTAAAGTACATTGTTTCAGTACTCAACCATCAATGATGGCTTTAATTAGTCGGCACTGAAAAACTATATAAAATGCTGAAAATAAATTATTTTTAAGTAAAAATGGACAGATAAAAATGCCAGAAATAAGGGCATGGAAATGCGTTTTTCAAGCATTGACTAATTATGTTACAACTTGGGTAAATTTAAAATTTGTATTTAGAATCATACAGGAATAATTTTGCTATTACCTTGGTATTACTTTTTATTGAATCATCAAGTGCTTTGCTATGTAAATAATCTATACATGAAAACATGATAATTTACTTTAAAAACTAAGTATATTAAAAAATAGATACTTTATAACAATTTATTGTTTTTTTCCAATAACAAAAACATACCTATAAAGGCTATACCACAAGAAATAAGATAGAGCCAACAAACAGGTGTAAACATTTGTGCTGTTAAAACTCCTGTATAGCCTGCATTGTCTAATAATGCGCCTATAAGTGGTTGAAAGACAGCTGAGCCAAACATGCCTAGTGAATAAAGCAAACCATTGGCAGTACTTGCAATGTTTTGAGGAAAAATTTCACGTATTGTCGCCATATAAAGTCCAGCAGGCGAGGTGAGTACTATGGAGAGAATAATGCCCCAAACATATATTTCTGTTTTGCCAAAATGTCCATTTTGCATAAATAGGTAGAGTATTACAGCAAAAAATACGCCATTGGCTGCAATGATAATGGGTTTACGTGAAGGCATTTTGGCGGCAAGTGCTGCAAAAGCAATAGGCATGACAATGGCAATAATTGCTGCCATGCTAAGCAGTGAGCTCATTTCTTGGCGTGAAAGTCCAACAACATTTGTATAATACAAACCTGCCCATAAACCTACAAAGCTAAATAAAATTGCGGCGTTTACCGTGAATGCTAATGTTAGCAGCCAAAAGTTACGTTTGCTTAAAATAATTTTAATGGATTCAATTATGGAAATTTGCGTCAAAGGAGGGTGTTTTTTTTCTTCTGACTTTTCCACTTGTGGTGCATCTTTGAAAAAGAACCAAGCAAGTACTGTTGCAATTAATGATATAATTGCAAGTCCTTGTGAAGATATGCGCCAACCATAATCTGCTACAAAGTGAGAAAGTGGTGCACCGGCAAGGGCTGAGGCAATACCTACAGCAAAGGCTAATACTGTAGAAACAATGATGACGTAAGTTTTTGGGTTAAACCAGTCTGCCAAGGCCTTATATGCAGGCATAAGAATTAAAGCACAACCAATACCGACGCCAAGTCTTCCAAGAAATGCCATGCTTGCATTGGTAGCGGAGGCAAAAAATACTGTACCAATGCAAGTTAATGCAAGGGCAAAGCTTACAAGTTTTCTGGTAGACATTTTGTCGGACATAATGCCGCTTGGGATTTGCAAAACAGCATATGGATAAAAATAAGCTGAGGCTAAAAGTCCCATAAAAGCTGCATTTACACCTAGGTCAAGCATGATATCATCTGCCATTACGGCAGGGCTCATACGATGAAAAATAACAATGGTATAAGCAAAAATGGCTATGGCAAGTATGACCCAACGATAGGGTGAGGTGTGGTTATGCATAATAATCCCTAGCATATAAACATTTTAACATTTTTAAGGAAATGCTGATTTAATCAGCGTTTCCTTAACAAAGAATGTTAAAATGTTAAAGAGTGTTTTTTATGTGTTTACATTACAAGAACAGATTTCACATTTTTATGAGCTTCATCAAAGGCTTTTTGAATATCTTTAAAATCATAATAAGTTATTATTTTATCAATAGGAAATTGCCCATTTTTATAATAGCGCAATAAAGCAGGAATAAATACCTGTGGCACAGAGTCACCCTCTACTATCCCTATTAAAGACTTTGCCTCACCCATAAGCTCAGCTTGCACATTAAAAGTAATATCACCGGTTGCACCAAGAACTACGGTAACTCCACGAGCTTTTGTTGCATTTAAGGCATTGCGTACTGATTCACCATGCCCTGTAGTATCAATTGAGTAATGAACACCATTTTGTTTTAATTCTTTATTGGCAATGTCTTTAACAGCTTTGGCAGTATTTTCTACTTCATTGACATTTATAGTATGAGTTGCGCCTAGTTCAAGAGCTAAAGTTAGCTTCATGGGGTTTACATCTATGGCAATAATTGTTGTACATCCAGCAATTTTTGCTGCCATGACAGAGCTTAAGCCAACTGTGCCACAGCCGAAAATAGCTATGCTTGAAGCAGCCTTAGGCTTAAGCCTATTTAGCACAGCTCCTGCACCGGTTTGAATGCCACAGCCCAATGGGCCAATTAGGCCAAGGTCAACGTCTTTATCTGCTTTGAATATATTACGTGTATCTAAAATGGCATAGGTGGCAAAACCGCCTTGACCAAAAAAACTATATACTACAGCATTATCTTTTGAAAGGACAGTAGCCCCTTTATTAGTTGTGCCACCAAAATTAAGTGCATTAAAGTTTTCACAGCCGTAGGGGTGTCCCTCTAAGCAATTTTCACAATTTCCACAGCTGGCAAAACTTGCACCTACGTGATCGCCCACTTGAAAATCTGTTACACCTGCACCGACGGCTTCGACAATGCCGCTGGTTTCATGCCCCAAAACAATGGGCATAGGACTTGGTACTATACCACGGCGTACAACTTCATCAGTATGACAAACCCCACAAGAATGCACCTTAATAAGCACTTGACCAAAATCAGGTTTTTTAAGTTCTAACTCTTCTAACGAAAAGTTGGCATCAATATGATTAGTTACAGCAGCTATTACTTTCATGATTACACCTTTTTATTAAAATCTTTTGCTAGTTTGAACACTAATCCATTTTTCTGTAGTAAATTTTTCTAGTACCCATTTGCCATTGAATTTACCCATGCCTGACTCTTTGCTTCCACCAAAAAGCACATGTGGCTCATCATTGATGGATTGGTCATTTACATGCACCATACCTGATTCAATTCGCTTTGCAACTTGCAAACCATGATATAAATTTGTAGTGAAAACACTGCCACTTAAGCCATAATTTGTGTCATTGGCAAGAGCAATGGCTTCATCTTCACTATGGGCACGAATAAGGCAGCATACCGGGCCAAAAACCTCATGTTTGGCGGCTGGCATGTCATTACTTGCCTCTGTAAATATCCACGGTGTTATTATATTACCTTCGGTTTTACCTTCAAGGGCAACCTTTGCTCCGGCGGCTTTTGTTGCTTCGATTAAACTTTCAACATTTTGAATTTGTTTGCTATTAATAAGTGGTCCCATAAATGTTTTTGGATCTGCAGGGTCGCCATAGGTGAGGTGTTTTGCTTTTTCCACAAAAAGTTTAGTGAACTCATCATATACATTATTGGCAATAATGATGCGGTTTAAGGCCATGCAAACTTGCCCTTGATTGAAAAATGCACCAAAAATAGCTGCACTGGCTGCGTCTTCAAGGTTGGCATCTTCAAGCACAAGCATGGCATTGTTACCACCAAGTTCTAAAGAGCAATCTTTTACTTTAGCACCAGCCATAGCTCCAATATGCTTACCCACTTCTGTAGAACCAGTAAAGGACACAAGGTCAACCTTGTCATGCTCTACAATGGCATCACCAATTTCTGCGCCACTACCGGCAACCACATTTAAAAGACCTTTGGGCATGTCTGCTTTTTCAAAAAAATCTGCTATAAGAAAGGCTGAGCCGGGAGTATCTGTTGCAGGTTTTAATACCACAGCATTACCAGTTGCAATAGCAGGAATAACTGAACGCATGGCAAGTACTAAGGGTACATTCCAAGGAGCGATGACAGCAATTACACCGCGTGGTGAACGATAAATGTAATTATCTTTACCGGCTATGTTTGAAGGTATTATCTTGCCATCCATCATATATGGAAAACGCATGGCCTCACGCACAATACTTATGCTAGTGCGAAATTCAAAATCTTTTTTGGGTTTAATAAAGCCACCTTCTTCTGTAAGGCAAGCATAGATGTCTTCTTCACTATCTTGAATGGCAATAATTAGTTTTTCAAGATAAGTAACACGTGCACTTGGAGTTAGAGCTGCCCATCCTTTCTGAGCCTTACTTGCAGCATTATATGCATCATCAATATCTTTGACACTGGCAGAGCGATAACGGTAAATTTCCTTACCGGTGTATGGGTTAGTGTTAATCATTTCTCTTGAGCCGCTTCCCTCACGCCACTCGCCACCTATAAACTGTTTTAGATAGTGTTTCATTGTACCCTCAAATTAAAAGTTTCTTATAATAATTTTATGCAAGTATATTCAGAGATTATCTCATAATTGCCTTAAAGGTACGCCTTGCATAAAAGTCTTCGTGAATCATATTAAATCTTAGCATAATGAAGTGTTAGCAAAAAGTTAGAAGTCTATGTATCCAATATTTGCTCGACTCATTGTACGGGGTGTTATATTGCATAATTGCCTGTTGTCTTGCAAGTGTAAATACAACATTGAATACTGTAGTGATTTAGTGTTAAATGATTTCATTGCTCTTTTGATCCCAAACAAAATTCAATAAAGCAATATCATCATATTGAGTAGAATTTGCATTAAATAATGAAATTTCATTAATAATGTAATCATTAAATTCTTTTGGATTTAGTTTTTTTGCTTGCAATATAATGTCATGCAGTAATTTAGTGCCCAAGCGTTGTCCTTGTTGGTTTGTAGCTTCACTAAACCCGTCAGTATAAAGAAAAATGCGACTACCAGCTTTTAATTGATGTTCAATGTTTTTATATTGTATGTCTTCATAATTTCCAATGGCAACTTGTTTATGGCTAGGTAAATTTTCTAAACTGTCATGCTGCATACAAATGGGTGACATATGGCCTGCGTTTGCAAAAACAAGTTTTCCACTTTTACAATTAAAAACACCTATGACAAGTGTAACAAACATATTGCTGGCATTGTTTTCACAAAGATGGTTATTAATGTATTTCATAGCTTTAGCTGGATTATGTTTGATGTCATTCTGACGCATTAAAACACGAATTAGGGTTATGGTGATACCCATAAATAAAGCAGCAGGTACTCCTTTGTCAGAAACATCTCCTATGGCAAAGCAGAAGCAATCTTCATCAACCCAAAACACATCAAATAAATCTCCGCCAACTTCGCGTGCTGGTAAAACCAAACCATGAATAGGTGGAATATTGTCGTTATGTGCGCTAAGTGGCTTATCAAGAAAGCTTTTTGGCAAAATATTTTGCTGTATTGTTCTTGCAAGAAGTAATTCGCTTTCTGTTTTTTCTTTAGCAATGGTTAATCTTAGTGTTTCATTAACATTTTTTTGTAATGTATCTATCATATAATAAAAAGAATTTGCCAAAGTTCCAATTTCATCATGGCGATTTAATGGAAGATTTGGAAGATGTTGCCAAACTTTATCTGAAGTTATGTCGGCCGTTGGGAGTAATAATGCAGCTTGATTAAGATTTTGCAAAGGCTTTACAATGTTGCGACTAAGAATGATGGATAAAATTAGTCCAATAGCAATAATTAATATAACAATGCCAAGTAATTTAATGTGCTGTGCCCATAATACATCGTCAAAATCTTTATGGAAAAAATATATGGATAAATAATATTTATTTGGTAGTAGCGTTTTAGTGATAAAAGTGGTGCGCCCTGTGTCGGTATCCACAGTATCTGCTTCTAAATCGCTGTTTGCTATGCCTTGTTTGCGCATAGAGAGGGTAATGTTTTGATTAATTGTTGAGGGAGCAATAATATTGCCTTCTTGGTCAAGAATTAAAGCATAAAAATTACGTGTTAGGTGCGACACTGTATTGTCAACTATATCAAGCCAAAAGTCATGATGAGTGCCTTTATGTGGTAGATTCTTTCTTATATCTTGGTAGCTTTTATAATTTAGAGTTAACTCCGTTTGCATGTTTTGTGCTATAGTATCAATGAATTCATGTATAGTGTATTCAGAATTTTTTGTAATCTCTCGTTCAAAAATGAGGGTAATAAATATTGCAACAAATAACATTAAGGCCACAGCTATACTAAATATTTTTGTGGCTAAATTAAAGGCAGGTATACGCATAAAGTCTGTGACCTATTGTGTTTAGTTGTTTGTAATGTAGTATAGGCTTATATGGTTAATCAAAAAAACCAAATTCATCTAATAATGCAAAAATTCTTGCCAAATAGTGCATGTCAGTAATTGGCCATAAAAAACCAAGTCTGTACAAAGCTGCTGTAGTAAAGGTATTGCTACTATCTATAAGGTGTTTTTTTGCTGAAGAATTATCTAAATAAGTGAGCAAACCTGCAATGCCTTCACTACGAGTATCGTCACTTAGGGCCAACATCAATTCTTCTTGAAAGCTTTGGTCCGAAACAATATCTATTTTGAATCCATGCATGTTCATAGCTTGAATAACATCAGCCATATATATAATATGATTATTATAAGGGTGAAATATAGTGAATTTTTTATCAGTGCAAGATAGTTCAATTATAGCATCTGCGCATGCATCAATGGGTGAAAATTCAGCAGCTTCTGCCATGAGGCTTATGGGATATTTTCCAAGTATTTTATAGCCTTTTAATTGTCGCATAAAGCCATTTGTTTTACTGTTAATTTGAAATTCACCATCATGAGTGCGTGACATAAGATTGCCAACACGCATTATCTTTCCATCAAGCCCATCTTCTATAGCTGCAAGTATAGCTTTTTCTGCATCAAATTTTGATTTTATATAAGCATTTTCCAAAGACTGCCCGATAAAAAGCTCATTTTCATGCAATTTTTTATATATGGGTGGATGATTGTCAATACCTTCACCGGCAACACTTACTGTAGAAATATGAATTAATTTTTTGTTGTTTTCTTGGCATAGCTCAATAAGATTTTTAACGCCCTGCACATTGGTTTTTTCCAGTGAATCATCATGTACAAAGTGTTTTACAATAGCTGCACAATTTATAATTGTATCAAAGTTAACATTTTTAAGCTGACTTATGGCCTGTAAATCAGTAATGTCACCCTCAATACATACAACGCGCTTAGCTGTAATATCTTCCATAGCGCTGTCAAAATAGTATACCAATAATGAAGCTAGTCTTTTTTCAAGTGTTGGGGATTTGCCTTTACGCATGAAACAATAAATTGTTCCTGACTGTTTGGTTAGGTAACTATGCAAAATATGAATGCCCAAAAATCCTGTCACACCGGTAAGCAAAACATTTCCTAGTTCATTTTTTCCTATATTATCAATGTTGTGCATGCAATTGTATGACATGGAGTTTTCATTAATGTCATTTGTATGCGTGGTGTGTGTAGCTACTTCTGTATGTTTTTGTTTGCAAATTATAGCAAGCTGCTTTGGAGTTGGGTTTTTAAAAATATCTGCATACACTACAGGATAATTTTTGCCCATAGCCATAACAGCGATTTTAGAGGCACTTAATGATGTGCCACCAAGCTCAAAGAAATTGTCATCAATGCCTACTTGTGAAAGGTTTAAGATTTGTGCAAAAAAATCACAAAAATCTTTTTCTATATTATTTTGGGGTGCTGCATAGGTTTTTTGTTGTATGGTATATTGTGTTTCCGGTAGCTTTGTTTTGTCAATTTTACCATGTGTTGTAAGTGGGAAACTGTCTAATTGCTTAAAAACACTAGGTATCATATATTGCACTAAATGTGTTTCAAGGTGCTTAATAAGCTTTGAGGTGTCAATGCTATTTTCTGCTGTAAAATATGCTGCAAGGTATTGCCCCGCTGGTGAGTCTTTGACCAAAATAAATGAGCTTTTGATGCCTTTAAAATCATTAATGGCAGCTTCGATTTCACTTAACTCTACACGTAAACCACGTAATTTGACTTGATTATCACGCCGTCCTCGGTATTCAATGTTCCCATTTGGCAAAAGGCGTGCAAAGTCACCACTTTTATAAGCAGGATAATCCCAAAAGCGTATGAAGACTTCTTCTGTTAATTGTGGGCGATTACAATACCCTTTGCCAACACCTTGACCCATAATCAGCATTTCACCAACAGCACCAATGGGTAGGGCATGATTATTGTCATCTATCATAACTACTTTTACATTAGCGTTAGGTGTGCCTATGCTAATACCTTGTGTCCCTTGGACAACTCCCATAGTACAACTTATGGTGGCCTCAGTTGGGCCATAGCCATTCATAATATATAAGTCAGGATTAAGTTCTTGCAGCTTAGTAAATAAGGCAGGAGGAAAGGCCTCTGCGCCAAAGTCGATGGATTTTAAACGTTTTATGATATCGTGCGCTTGTTCTATGTCTAAAAGATTTAACAAGAAAGACGGCGTGCAGCTCATAACGTCAACATGATTTTTGCTACAAAGCTCACATAATGCTAGTGGATTATGTATTTCGTCTAAAGTTGCCATGCAAATAGCCATGCCATGAGCAAGAGGAATAAATTCCTCCATAATGGATACGTCAAAGGTAATGGCTGCAAGGGCAAGTGATACTTTTCCAAATTGAGTATAACCTAAAATTTCATGATTTTTGGGGTTTTCATCAATAAAATTAATTAAATTTTGCTGAGTGAGCATAACGCCCTTGGGTGTTCCTGTTGAACCTGAAGTATAAATGCAATAGGCTAATGCTTGTGCTGGCACATCAATATCGAGGTTATGGTCTTCAAAGTGCTCAATTTGCTCAATAAAGCAAAACTCAATGCCTAAACTATCAAAAAAAGTTTGCCGCTTAGCATATATATCTTTTGTGGTTATGAGCACCTTAGCTGCAGAATCTTTCATAATAAAATTAATGCGTTCATCAGGGTAGGTTGGGTCTATGGATAAAAATGCTGCTCCTGATTTTAAGATACCTTGTCTTGCCACATATACATTGGCACTTCTTTCAAGAATCAGGGCTACCATTTCGTTTACACCTACGTTCTTTTCAAGCAATGCACGCCCCATTTGATTAGCTTTAGCATTAAGTTCTGCATAATTAAGAACAACTTTATCTGCAATGACAGCTGTTGCATGTGGAGTTTTTTGTGCACTATCTTGCAATAATCTGTAAGCCGGGCGGTATATGGTTGCCCAATAGGTATTGTGTAAGCTTTGTAAATTATGTGTATCATCTTGGCTTAACAAGGAAATTTCACTAAGTACATTATTTGTAAGAAAGCTAATAATGCATGCTTCATAGGCATTTAAAAAACTTTGTATAAATTCATCAGAATACAAGGCATTATCGTATTCCAGTGATATATTAATATATTGATTGTTTTTGAAAACGTCTATGTTAATGGGGCTTTTGGTTGCATTTATAGGTACTTCTTCATGTTCTATTTTTTCGCCACAAAAAGTCATATTCTGTAGCATATCACCTTGGTAGCCAAATAGTATATCATCATTAAGATTATAAGTGCTACACGCCTCTGCAAAAGAAAAAATATCATGTTGTCTTAGGCCTTGTAGACTTTCTTCAACTTCTTTCACAAAATCACTTATGCACATATTAGATTTAATTTGGCAAAATAGCGGAAGTGTTTTTACAAGCATACCAAAAGTTGCAAATGCTCTTGGATTATTGCGCCCATTATAAATTACACTAAATACCACCTCGTCATGAGCAGAAAATTTAGCAAGCAACATAGCAAAAGCTGCAGTAAAAAAAGCATTTTCACTTAAGCTATGTTTTTGACAATATGTGCTAATATCAGGAGCAATTTGTGGTATTATTTTATGGGATTTCTGTGGTGAAGACTCTTTATCAAATACGTCTGAATCTGGTAAAGAGTTAACATTTACACCATTAAAAATACTGTCATAATATTGTTTGGCTTCGGTATAATTTGTAGTTTTGCGTTCTTTTTGTTCGGTAATGGCCACGTCAAACATGGTAAAGTCTTCATGTACAAGCGTTGCCTGTGTATAAGCTTTGTTAATATCAGATATAAAAAGTGTTACTGATTCACCATCAGCAATAATATGATGAAATTCTAAAAATAAATAAATTTGCTGGTCTTTTGTCAATAAACGCAAGTTAAATAAAGCAGAATCATCAAATGCAAAAACAGTAGCTTTTGGCATTTGTTCACTTTGCCAAGTTTCTTCATGTATTTCATATACAAAGTTTGGCCTTGGGTACATGTGCGGATCGCCATTTTCATCAGCCTTAATTGCGCAAAGTATGCTGGTATGTGCTGCAACGGTCTTATGTATAGCGTCTTTTAACTTATTTTTATCAATGCTTTGTGGCAATTTAATTAAGATGGGAATGGCATAAGCAGAAATATCATTAAGTGATGCCAAATATATGCCTAGCTGAGTTTGGCTAAGAGGAATTTTGTCTAGTGTTTGACTCTCTTCACTTTGAGTTGAGGACGCTGACTGTATTAAATGTTGCACAATATCATTTTCAAGGCTTAATATGGTAGCATCCTTTAATAAGTTTTTGACATCGGGGCTATAACCATAATTTTTGTGTAATATGGTAGCAAGCTTTATGGCAGCAATGGATGAAAGACCTGCTAAGCGTAGGTTTGTGTTTATGCTTAGGGGTTGGCCTAAAATATCTTGTGTTATTTTAAGTAAATCATCTTCTAGCTTAGTGGTTTCCCTGTGGTAATTGCCACCTTCCTCATCTATTGTTTGAGAGATTTCTGGCAGTTTTTTCTTATCAACCTTTTGATTGGGGGTTAAAGGTATGGCATCAAGTTGCATTGTTGCACTAGGAACCATATAGGGTGGTTTTGTACTTAATATAAAGTCATGCAATTTTTGTATATCAATTGGTGATTGCGCAACAATATAAGCATGAAGCATCTTGCCGCCACTTGGTGCATCTTTTGCGATAACAACAGCGGAAGTAATGTCTGGATATTCAGAAATAATACCCTCAACTTCTGTAAGCTCAATGCGAAAACCTCGAATTTTCACTTGCATATCACGGCGGCCAATAAATTCAATATTGCCATCCACACGCATACGCACTATATCTCCGGTGTGATATAGTCTTGAATGTTCAGGGTCATTACAAAAATCATTCTTAGTAAATACTTTATTTGTTTCCTCGTCTCTACCTAAATAACCTTGAGATACTTGAGGACCAGATATACAAAGCTCACCAATGGCATTTACGGGCAACAGTCTTTTTTGAGCATCAATTACATAAAGTTTGATATTATTCAGAGCTGTTCCGATGGGGACAGGGTCATATAATTTATCAACGGTAAAACTTGTTGCATAAACAGTGCACTCTGTAGGGCCATAAATATTACAAAAACTGATATTTTCTTCTATGTTTATAGGTGGTAATGCTTCACCGCCTGTTCCAAGCCAAACCATGCTCGGTATTTTTGATAAATGCGCTGTAAACTGTCTACCCACTTGAGTGGTCATAAAGCTATGCGTCATTGAATTATCAGCATAATATTGAGCAAGTGCTTCAAGATTTAAGCGTATATCTTCAGCTATAATATGTAATGTGCCACCAAGGCACAATACAGGATACATATCCATAAAATTTGCATCAAAGCCAAAACTGGCAAATGCTGCTGATACACTATTTTCATCCATATTTGTCACATCTGTGTGCATGGCAACAAAAGCGCGCAAATTGGCATGGTTTAACATGCAACCCTTGGGAATACCTGTTGAGCCTGAAGTATAAAGCAATGCAAATAAATCTGTAGGCTTTGGAGCACTAAGGGAAGGTTTTATGTTGGGTAAATTGCTTATGTCAGCAGTGTTTAGTATTTCCTTGTTATAAGTCGGTACTAGGTGTAAAAGGTTGGCATCGGCTATTAGTAAGCGTGTATTTGCATCTTGCATCATAAATTGCAATCTATCCATAGGATAGGTTGGATCAAGAGGCTGATATGCAACAGCGGCCTTAAGTGCCCCAAGGGCGGCAATGGCCATAAATTCACTACGCTCAAGTAAAATGGATACAATATCACCTTTTTTGATACCTCTATCTGTAATATATTGAGCAATATTGTCAGAGAGTTGATCAAGTTCTTTGTAACTTATATGCTTATTTTTATAGATAACTGCTGTTTTATCGGCATACTTTTTTGCTTGCTCTTTAAACATGTCCACAATGGTTATGCTTGCATCATATTTTTTGGTAGTATTGTTAAGTTTATCTAGCAATATTAAATCACTATTGTCGGTCAAAGCTATGCTTTGTAAAGTATTTGAGGTTAAAAAACCTTCTAAAATAAGCATGTATAATTTTGCAAAGCTTTCTATGCTGCTTTGTTCATAGAGGTCACTGCGGTATCTTATTTGTATTTCATAGGAATCTTCTGTAGATATAATAATAATGCCAAGGTTGCATTGGGCTTGATTAGATTCTATAAAGTCAATTGGAATAAAATTTCCATTATGATGTATACCGTTAAATAATTCGCCCTGATAAGAAAAAATAATGTCTGTATTAAGGCAATGCTGCTCAAGGATGTTTTGCAAAGGATAATGAGCATGTTTTATAGTTTCGTAAAAATTGCTTTGAACGTCCTTTAATACTTTTTGTATGTCATTGGCTTCAGAAAAATTAATATATACAGGAAGTGTTTGAGCTAACATAGAAACGCAATTTAAAAGGTTTTTATGATATCTACCGTGATTTAATGCACAAAAAAGACTTTCTTGTTGGCCGGTGCTCTTGGCTAGAGCGTAACCAAAGGCTGCCATAAAAAATGTACTTTCGCTAATATGATTTTCTTTAATAAAATCTTGAATTTTTTGGTGATTGTCTGCTTTACTAAGTTTTATTTTATGTAGTTTGCTAGGAAAAGTGTTTTGATTTTCTTCTGGTTTTAGGTCGTATATCAAGTTTGAATCGACTTCTATGTCACTAAAAAAATTTGTAAAATATGTTTGGCATCTTTCATATACAGGGCTATTTTTAATCTTTTGATTAATGCTGTGTATATTGAAAGGATTTATAGTTTCGCCAGCTATTGCTTTATTATCTAACAAAGCAGATATTTCTTTGCAAATGATGGCAAAAGAAGTTCCATCAAATACTATATGGTGAAAGTCAAAAAGGCAGTGTATATTATGTTTTGTTTCTAACAGCTCAGCTCTACAAAGAGGCGATATCGCAAAGTCAAAATTACGAATAAAATTTTGTTTGTTATCTTCAACTTCACTATCATAACATGGTCTTACTGCGCATACGTCAGTTAGTTTATCTTGCACTAAATATACATCATCTTGCCTATGTTCAATGTGCGAAAATAATATGGGGTGATTTTTTAAGGCACTATTTATGGCGTTTTTAAGTAGCTCTACATTATCGCTATGTTGCTTTGAAATTTTAAAATGTAAAGCCATATTATATTTAACACTTTTAGCGTGTTGCATGCAGGCAAAGTATATAATTTTTTGATTGTCTGTTAGTATAGATGTTTGCTGTTTGTCATGTAAGTTATCAAAAAAATTACCAAAATCATGCTTTAGATTGCTACCTGTGAGATTTTTAGTAGATGTGCTCATAACAAAACCTTTTCATATTAAAATTTACAAAATTATGCACGTGCCTTATAATTTTTTTGCGTGTCACAGATCAAATGATGAATATGTTTTGCGCATATAGAGCTTGTTGCTCATTAGCTTATGAAATTTAAATAATACATGGAAATATTTTTGGAGATATTAGCTAGGTTATACGAAAGTGTTTACACTTTTTATAAAAACTATGGCTTAAAATGAATCACATTTTGATTTAAAGGCAATGCTCAAAAGTGTAAATATAGTTTCTAACAACGTATAATGCTTGACAAGATAGCTCCTAAGTGTATTATTGAAAATAGCATATATTTTGAATTGAAGCAACTTATTAAAGCCTACCTTATGAATGAGAAAATTATGAAAATTGAGCTATATGATGATGGGAATATTAGTGTGATATCTGTTGCAGGATTGTTAGATTCAAACACCGCCGTAGAATTTGGCAAGGCTACACAAAGTATTTTAGAGCAAGGTAAAAAAACTATTTTGGTGGATATGTCACAGCTTGAGTATATAAGCTCAGCTGGACTAAGGGAATTTCATGGTTTGTTTAAAGCCATTAAGAAAGTTAGTGGCAAGTTGGCATTGTGCAGTTTGCAAGATGATGTTTTTGAAGTATTTAGCATAGCTGGCCTTGAGGGTATTTTCAATTTATTTGAAAGTTATGATTTAGCAGTTGTTAGTTTGAGGAGTAGCTAATTTTAATATTGAGGTTTTGTTATGTCAGCTATAATCCTTGATGCAAAACGTAGCGAGCTGCCAGTTGCAGTAGACTTTTTGAAAAACAGTATTCCAAAGCAATATAGCAAAAAATTTAGCCATATACATTTAGTTGTTGAGGAGATTTTTGTAAATATATCTTCTTATGCTTATATGCATCTTGCCGACGCAGTAGAAGTTTCGCGCTTGGAATTTGCTCAAAAAATGCAAGGCAAGGTCAAGCTTGAAGTAGAGGAAGTAATAAAATTTAATAAAACTATGCTGTTAATTACTGTATCAGATTGGGGTAAGCTATATAACCCTTTTATTGAAACACCCGAGCCTGATCTATCTTTAAGTTTAGAGGAAAGAGATGTTGGTGGTTTAGGTGTGCACTTAATTAAAAATATTGTAAAAGATTATAATTATAGCGTAAAAGATAATGCTAATACGGTGCAGTTGTTTTTTGAAGCATGAAAACAAGGCACTATTTGTATTGTTTAATTGCCAGAAACTAGCTTTTTTATTAGGTTGTTTCTGGCAATTTTTTAGTCAATACCCATTATAAAACTTGTTGTTTTACAATGTTAATTTTGTTAGTTAATACTGAAAAATATGATAACCGTTTAAAAATAAGATTTTTAAAATTAAAACTTATGAATACGATTGCCAAAAAAGTGTATTCCATACTCTTATTTCCAGCATTTTTATTTGCTTATTTTTGCTAAAAAATAGTTTATTTTCAGCATACTGTATAATTTTTCAGTGTCGAATAAATATTTATCGTTCACCTTCTCTATCACGTAGCATCTTTACAGCACAAAATTTACCACACATTGCGCACACTTCTTCTTGTTTATGTGCTTCACGCCTTTTTTCTAACATAGTTGGATCAAGAGCAGCTTTAGACATGTTTTCCCAATCAAGGTTGCGCCGTGCCAAATTCATCGTTTTTTCTCTTGCCATGGCACGTGGATTCTTAAGTGCTATTTCTCCTGCATGAGCTGCCACGCGTGAGGCCATTACACCTGCATATACATCATCGGCATCGGGCAAAGTTAAATGCTCGGCCGGAGTTAAATAACATAGAAAATCCACTCCTGCCTGCACTGCAAGTGCGCCACCAATAGCCCCTGCTATATGATCGTAACCAGGAGCACAATCAATAACTAGTGGGCCAAGTACATATAGTGGCGCATTGTGGGTAAGGCTTTTTATGCCTTTTATTTGCGCTTCCACTTCATGTAATGGAACATGGCCTGGTCCTTCAACCATTGCCTGCACACCATATTCTCTAGCCCTTAAGACTAAACGCCCAAGTGTTAACACTTCTTCCCACTGTGCAGCATCTCCAGCATCACAACCAGCACCAGGGCGTAAGCCATCACCAAGAGATAGCGTCACATTGTACTTAAGTGCAATTTCTAATATGCGGTCAAAATGTGTAAGCAATGGATTTTCTTGGTTGTGCTCAAGCATCCAGCGAGCAAGCATTGCACCACCTCTTGATACTATGCCCATAACACGTCCACCTGCAATATCTGCAGTGGTATCGCCCCATTCAGCACCACGTTTTGTTAAGCCGCAATGCACAGTCATATAGTCAACACCTTGCTGTGCTTGTTTGAGAATCTCATCAAGTAGCATGTCCACTGTCATTGCTGCAATGGTTTTATCTGCATCAAGTAGTTGTTGCCCCACTGCGTAAATTGGCACAGTTCCTAGTGGAGCTTGACAGTTGCTAAGCATGCCGCATCGTACCTCATCAAGATTGCCGGATATGGAAAGATCCATAATGGTATCTGCTCCGGCCATAATTGCGGTGCGCAATTTTTCATTTTCACTTTGTAAACAATGCGACAGTGGCGATGTGCCTATATTTGCATTGATTTTTACTCGTGATGGCTGACCAATAAGACAAGGTTTTAGATTTTTGTGGGCAGGGTTACCAAGTAAAACCATACTTCCTTGATCTATACAATTATAAATCAAATCTTGGCTTAGACCTTCTTCTTGGCATAATGTAGGCAAATATAGATCTGCTAGTGCAGATAAGGCATGATTTTTTGCAAAAATTGACACAAGGCTCTCCATTTAGTTGCGTAGAAAGCCATAGCATAACCAAGCTTCCCTACGGTAGTATAATCCACGTCAGGTTCAAAGGGTCAAGGATAATCCAACTCTCAGCCTTCACATAAAGGCTCCCCTAGCTCTTTTGAAGCTATAACAGCTTGTATATGATGTAAAGTAAATTTTTAAAATTATAATACTTTTTATTTTTATCTTGTAGTAATTTCATCTGAAATTACTATATATATTTTACCAAAATAAGTATTGATAAAAAAAAGACACCATTTTGCCGAAGCAAAATGATGTCTTTAATTGAATTTGATTGCTAAATTAGTGTGCTCCACCTACTAGACCTGTGGCTGCCACAGTAAGAACAATCACTTCTATAGTAGCAATAATAGCCATTAAAGTTTCATTTGTACGGAAGAAATCTATAGCAAGTTGCACATAACAAACTATTGTTAGCCCTGCCAATATTGCAATACCGATAAAGTTTCCAAAATCGCCTGTTAATAGTAGATTAAGCCAACCCCAACCAATAGGTATTTTATGAGTTGCATTAAATTCAGTTGCACTTAAATGCCATGTTTCAACAAGGGAATTTACAGATACATGTGGTGCTTCAAGGCTCAACTCTAGTATATATAATATGAAAGTAATAACCATTACAATAAAGCCCAACAATGAGCCATAGTGTAATATGTTTGCATAACGTAATTGTGCAGGTGATGCTGCTACATCTCTATTTTCCATGTTATACTCCTTTTATCCTAAGCCTTTAAGCAGAGCTTGTACGCCGGCAAATCCAAGTACACCAATAACCATGTAGCGTATGAATTTGGGGTTAGCTACAGCCAATAGTCGTACACCAACAATAGAGCCTGCCATCAGACCTATAATAGATGGAACTGCAATCATAGGAATTACAGCACCTTTATTCAGATATACCCAAGCAGCAGATGTATCGGCTATGGAAAGTAAGAACTTTGATGTACCAACAGAAACCTTAAGCGGAACACCCATGAGTAAGTTAAGTACAGGAATATTGGCCCAACCAGCACCAAGTCCAAACATACCAGCCATAAGACCAATAATAATAAATAGTAAAATGCCCGGTAAGGTACGGTGTGTTTTCCAGCCAACGACTTCATTTGTTGATGGCTCAAGAAAAGCACCATTCATACCAAGGGCAATACCAATGGCGTCTTGCTTGTTAACAACTGGTATTACAGAGTTTTTAGCCAGTAGTAGTAGTACGGCAATACCCAGTATGGTTACACCTAGGCATATTTGTACAATATTTGTTGGTAGGGCTAGACCAATCATTGCTCCAGCAATGGAGAATGTTGAGGCCACAAGGGCTACGGGTAAGGCCAGACGTAAACTAGCAAAATTGCGTCGTAATAAGCCAGGTCCTGCTGCCAAAGCTCCTGCAAGTGCTACCATAAGACCTGCGCCACGCACAAAGTCTAGATGGAAAGGAAAGAAGCCACTTACTAACGGTACAAAGAGAACTCCTCCACCAACACCGGCAAGCACGGCAATAACACCAAGGACAAAGCAGAAAATAAGTAATGCAAGAGGCCAAAACCACCATGAAAAACCAGTATCTGTAGCAGCTTGAGCAAGTTCTTGTATTTCTTTTTGTGTTGTAGCGTTTGGCTCAGCAGCTAAAGCTATACTTGCAAAGCATAGTACTAAAAAAGCACATAAACCCAAAATCTTACGGACAGACATGCAAACCCCCTTTTATAATATTTTCGTTATTTCTCAACACCTCGAAACTAATGTATAGTTTGAGAAAAAAAGAACAATAAGGGATTTGCCTAATATGTAGCTAAATTTTAGGGATATTCCTTATTGTTATGGAAACGCTGATTGAATCAACAAGTCAAAAAACATATTGTGCGTTTCCTAACAAAGTAGGCAATTGTGCCTACTTTGCACGCCGAATGAGAGCAAAAAACCACGT
>CAYJPT010000028.1:0-21861 GCA_964372165.1 uncultured Desulfovibrionaceae bacterium
TACGTGTCTTATGTAAATTTTGGTGTGATAAACAAAAAAGGCTTAGATGAATAATCTAAGCCTCATTTTGTTTTATGGCGGAGCGGAAGGGACTCGAACCCTCGGCCTCCGGCGTGACAGGCCGGCGTTATAACCGACTTAACTACCGCTCCTCCCGTTAAGGAAATTTATTTTTATCAAAAAGTATTGTGCTTTGCAAGCTTTTTTGTGTAATTTTAAAAATTTTATTTAAATTCGTGTAACTAATTAATATTGCATGCTTTAATTTTAAAATTCTAATTTCATTATTCATTGCTGTGGTCAATGTCGTTGTGTCTTTTATTGGTCAACCAGTTAAGCAATGTATTACGTAATTCATGTGGTGAAATGGGTTTAGCTATATGATCATCCATACCTGCCTCAGTGCAACGAAGTTTGTCTTCAGCTAGTACATTTGCGGTCATGGCAACTATGGGCAAATTACTTACATAAGGTAATTCGTCTTCCATGGCACGTATATTACGTGTTGCCTCTAAACCATCCATTACTGGCATTTGCATATCCATTAAAATCAAGTCATAGTGATTGGCTTTGACTTTTTCAATAGCCTCTTTTCCATCGGATGCAATATCCAAAGTCAATTTGTAATCTTCAAGTAAGGCTGTGGCAATTTCTTGGTTGATTATATTATCTTCTACCAAAAGCACATGTTTTCCTTGAATGCTTGTCGGGTCAACTTGTGCATAGCTTTTGTTTGCAAATAATTCTGCGATATTGTTTTCATTTTTGTCATCAAGCTGTGCAAAATTGCCAATTTTTGCTCTAATAGTGCAAGTAAATGTTGACCCCTCACCTAACTTTGAATCTAGGCTAATACTTCCTCCCATAAGTTCAACTAGGCGACTACTAATAACCAGCCCAAGCCCCGTACCACCAAAACGGCGTGAAGTTGAAGTGTCAGCTTGCGTAAAGGGTTGAAAAAGTCGAGCAGCTTGCTCTTCTGATAATCCAATGCCTGTATCTGATACAATGAAATTAATAAGTGCTTCCTTTTCATTTACATATTCTTGCAAAGATACATGCAAGCTAACCTTTCCTTGCTGGGTAAATTTTATTGCATTGCCTAGTAGGTTAAGCAGTATTTGGTTAAGTCTTTCACGATCACCAATAATAATTGGTGGTACTTCGTCATCGACCATGCTTGTAAGCTCAAGCTTTTTTTCTTGTGCTGTGAAAAGCATGATGCTGTGTATAGCATTCATGCTCGCTACAAGATTAAAAGGTGCAAGCTCAAGGTCCATCTTATTAGCTTCGATTTTTGAAAAATCTAGTATGTCATTAATAATACGTAAAAGCCCCGCAGCAGAAATTGATATTTTATCTATATAGTTTGACTGTTTAGGAGATAGGTTCGATTTGTCAAAAAGATGCAAAAAACCAAGAATAGCATTCATAGGGGTGCGTATTTCATGGCTCATAGTTGCCAAAAAATCACCTTTAGCTTTAGTTGCAGATTCAGCCGCATCTCTTGCCTCAATAAGTTCTTGTTCAATTTTTCGCTGCTCTGTAACTTCCATAGCCCAAACAACAGTGATTTGTTCTTTTTGTAATGTGGTGCAAATGGTTGTTATTAAAAGTTGCCTAATATTTCCATTGGGGTCACAAATGGTAAATGGTTCATCATAAGTATTAATATTGTTATTAACATTTGCTTGCATGCCAGCAACATTGCCAGATATCATATTATGCCCAGTTGGCGACGGACCACCTGCAAATATTCCTGATAGTTCTTTGGCCTTTGGGTTACAATATTGTATTACATGATTTTTGCTAAAGAATACTCCAGCAGGGCAATTATCCAATAAAGCTTCAAAACGTGAGATGTCGGTTTCAAGTTTATTTTGCAAATCTAATGTTGCAGTAATGTCAGTGGATAGACTGACACATGATTTGACCGCACCATCTTTATCAAAAAGAGGATTTTGTACACTTTGGAAAATTGATTTATTGCCGTAAGGGTCAGTAAATACAACTGTGCTTGTAATGCTTTGTTTGGTTTCGCCTACCCGATTTAAAATTTTTAACTGTTCCTCAAAGCCTTTTTCGCCCAAACCAACTTTTAAAGCCCTGTACATAGCTTTTTGATCTTCAGCGCGTAAGAATTGTTTTGCATTGGCATTTGCTACAAGAATTTCTCCTTTAACGGAATGCACAATGATGGGGGAGGGTAAATTATCTATAATTTGCTGTAGTTCATCATTATGACTCTTGGCAACATCAATTTCAATCTTTTGATAGTGCGCTGAAAGATCAACCCCTAGTAAAATCCAACTATCTTTCTCCGTACTGGGTAATACATGCCATTGGATGTCTATTTTTTGATTGTTTGATGCATAAAGTGGTAAAATGAATGGAGTGTTTCCATTTAGGAATGTTTGTAATGTGTCCAAGCTTCTGTCTTTGATAAAGCTTGTGAAATATGTAGGAATATCATGGGCTAAATCTAATTTTTTTGTAAGACTGTCATTTGCATAGAGTATTTTTGTGTCATTACTAATAACTACATAAAAAATTTCTTCTACATGTAGAGCTATTGTAGCTATGTTGCGGTGATGTTTGTATGTTTTTCTAATTTTAAATAAGTAAATGATGTATGCAGCAAGTAGCGCTACCATAACAACCATAATGCTTATGGAAAAGTACAAAACGTCATTAATGATTTCCGAAGCACGTTGCTTTTGTACAATAGTAATAACGCTCCAACCGCTAAAACCTAATGGATTTATAATTAAATAGCTGTCCAACCCACCATAGTTAAAGGTTCGTTCAATACTTCCTTGATTTGCTATCAAGCGTCGTATATCTGCATAAGCAAGTCCATTTTCGCCTGCTACCATGGCGTAGAAATTGTCTTTGAGTATTTTTTGGTCTGTTAATAGGACACCATTATCATCCATAAATTGATTAACGGCGTTATTTTGTTCGTGAATCCTTGCGCCCAAGGCGAAATATACTTCAACTGCTGACTCAACAGCAATTAGTACTCCAATAATGGAATGGTCCTTAATTAATGGCACTGCATGGGCAATAACTGGTTCATCGTAAAGTGGGCTATTTAGTATGGCCGAGTATGATGGATTTCCATTCATAGCATCTTTGAAATAATTACGTCGTGAAACGTTCATAGTTCTACCGCTTGAACTATAAGTCACGCCATTTTCGTCTGTAATGAGAATATCAAGCCAACTATTTTTTTGAGCTTCACTTGCTAATAAATCTAATTTTGTTTTAGGAGCGGTATGCTCAGCTGTCAGGATTGGATTTGCTGCAATACTTTCTAGGCGGATGATTCCGTTATCCATGCGTAACTGTGCAATATTTGCAGCATCATGCCCTAAGTCGGTCATGGTATTTTTTAGGTCGTCATGTAATAATCTATCCAGTTGAAAGATATAGAATGAACCAACACCTATAAATACGGCTGGTAATAAGCATAACAACAAAACAATACTTATCATATCTGTTTGATGTTTTTTAGTGTCGAACATAATACCTCATCACCTAGAATAAATTTTGATTATAATGGTGATTGCTAAAAATCCTTATAAAGACTTTAACAATACTTCTTCTAAGCTTCGTTTGGGTACAAAATGGCTTTGCTCATCATCACGCCAATATTTAAAATCACCATTGTCGGGCATGTTGGTCAGTACACGTTTTTCTTTTGCGACGCCAAAAGCTAAAATTAAACCAATTTCCATATCTTCTGGAACTTCAAAAAGCTCTGCACATTCTTTAGGTGTAAACGAGGCATGCATGCAGCAACCCCAACCTTTAGTATGTGCTGCAAGTTGCATTGTTTGCGCAGCAATGCCTATATCCATGTGCACGAGCTTTCCTGAACCTTTAGGGCAAAGTATTGCAATATAGATACTTGGACGCTCGCCTTTTTCTGGACCGCTCCACTTGAGTATACCAGCCCAACGTGTATGTTCAAAAATGGCATCACAAGCTTTTTGGCTTTCAATGGCACAAAAACGTAGCACTTGCGCATTGCGTGCACAAGGACACTTGCGTGCACAATCCACTAGCCACTCTATTGCGTCAATGCCTAGGCGTTGGTCTTCAACAAAACGGCGACAACTACGAGCTTCATGAATTAATTGATCAAAATCCATCATGATTCCTGCTAGATTTATTTAAAAATTATTTCTTTCAAGTTAACAGAACAAGCACACATTGTCCAGTAATGATGATAGTACCAAGAAAATCTCCATTACTCCCACCATGTTTTTGGGCAATGTTTTTTAAAGCAAAAAATAAGGTGGCTGTTATTATGTAGGTAAGTATGGCAAACTTTAGCCCTAAAGGTAAAAGTATTGCAAAACTCAATATGATATAGCAAGTGTAGGTGTAGGAATTTAGAGGTTTACAAATTTTACCACCCAATGACGTCGGATTAAAAGGCAAAACCATGTGGCTAAAAAGTACGCAAAGCACTCGACCAAATATTGGTATAATGAAAAGTGCATACCATTGGTGATTTCTAATAATTGACTCTATACCAATCAATTGAACGGATATACACATAAAAAGAGCTATTGCCCCAAAAACTCCAATTCTACTGTCATGCATTACTTTCCAAAAACTGCTACCTTGTGCCTGGCTTCCAATTGCATCACTTACATCAGCTAGGCCATCATAGTGCAGACCACGCGTGACCCATAAATCAAGCACTATATATAGCCATGCTAATAACCAGCTTGAATTCAGTGCAAGAGTTTGTGCAATAAAAATGATAATGCAATAAGCAAACCCCAATAAAGCACCTATAGGTGCAAACCACATACGTGCTTTTGCAAGTAATATATCATCAATAATTTTTGGAGAGCCAAAACGTGTAAGTAAGCTTAATGCTACGGCAAAAGTATTAAGGTCTTTTGCGTGCAACATAAACTATGTTGGCCTGCTTAACTTGAAAGCTAATGAGTAAATATGATGAAAGAAATCTACATATTCTACATGTACATCTTTAGGTACATTTATTCGTGAATGGGCAAAGTTGATTATACCGTGTATGCCTGAGTCAATAATATGATTGGCAGCTCTTTGAGCACGTTCAGGTGGTGTGGTTAGGAAAGCCATTTCAATGTTTAGCTCGCTGACTTGCTCTTTTAGTTTTTTGGTACATACTACTTCAAGACCATATACCTTTTCACCAATCTTAAAAGGATCACAGTCAAATGCTCCAACTATATTGAATCCTTTTTTACGAAACTCTGCATGCTTTAGTAAGGCTCGTCCCATATTGCCAACTCCTACTAAAGCTATACGCCATTCCTTTGATATTCCAAGAGCATCAGAAATAGAAGCTATCAGGCTTCTAACATGGTAACCAACACCGCGCACGCCAAATTCACCAAAATATGCAAGGTCTTTTCGAACCTGCGATGCATTTACATCACATGCCTTAGCCAGTGGGTCTGACGATATAACCTCAATGCCCTCTTGGTCAATATGCTCTAAAACTTGAATGTAAATTGAAAGACGTTGTATGGTTGCCTTTGGAATGTGTAGGCTTTTGATGTTGTCCATGTATACCCCTCGTGTAGTTATGATAAGGGACTAGAAAATACTGTAATAACAATAATTATTAAAATAAAACTTGTCAATATAAAAAAATAAAAAAAGCAGCACCGCATAATAATACAGTGCTGCTTAAATTCAAATATTACATTGCCCTAAGGCATTTGTAATTATAGTTTAATATAGAGTTGGGAAAGCCCATACTAGGTATGTGGCAATAATACCAACTACTACGCCATAAAGTACGAAAGGCCAGAAGGTCTTTTTAAGAACCATGCCTTCCTTACCGGCAAGACCAACAACGGCGCAAACAGCAACAATGTTGTGTACGCATACCATGTTACCCATACCACCACCAACAGCCTGAGCAGCTACGATGAGCTGACGTGGCATGTTAAGTACTGCTGCAGTATTCCATTGGAATTCAGCAAAGAGTAAGTCTGATACTGTGTTTGAACCAGTGATAAATGCACCAAGTCCACCCACAAATGAAGCAAGCATTGGCCATGCACTGCCGGCAAAGGCAGCTACTGTTTCAGCCATGGCAAGCGGCATTGATGGTAGGCTAGCAGGGTTAACGCCTGAACCACGGAAAATTGATACCAATGATACAGCAAAAATAAGAGCTATTGTTGGAGCTTGCATTTTGCTTATGGAAGTTGTCCAAGCACGTTTTACAGCATCACCACTCATGCCATGAATACCTATAGTTAATATAGCTACAAGTATAAATGGAATGGTACCTGGTAGGTATAAGTAAGCAATGGAAGCATCTACATTAGTATAACCTAAAATATCATTGAACGGAATGGTCTTTGAAGCAAGCCAGCCCTTAAGTCCAAGTTCATTAATACGTGTAATAACTAGGATGAAACCAATAAGTGCATAGGGTAGCCATGCTTTAAATTGGCTCATGTGTGGAGTGAACTCAGTTTTGGCAGAAGTTTTAACACTACCTGTCCATTCTTCATCCCAAGTGTCTTGTGGGCCAAATGTCCACACATCTTTTGGTACGCAGAAACCTTTTTTTGTACCAAATACTAAGATTCCAAGACCTACAAGACCACCAATAAGTGATGGGAATTCTGGTCCGAGCATCCATGCAAAAAGAAGATATGGTACAAGGAAGCAAACAGCAGCAAATACGCAATACTTCCATGCTTTAAAGCCTTCTGCCCATGATTTGTTTGGACCATAGAAGCGTGTCATAAATCCAAGCACAAATATTGGCAGGATAATGGCCATAGGACCATGCATTGTTGTCGCCCATTCACCAATAACTTTACTAAATGAAGCATAATCAGTGAAGTTAACGCCAGCAGCGCCTGAGGTCACAGCTGCACTGATTGGGTCTTTTAGGAATTGCATACCTACTAAGATAGGTGTACCAACAGCGCCAAATGTTACTGGGAAGCTGTTAAACACAAGGCAGATTACTGCTGCAGCCAATGGCGGAAAGCCAAGGGCCAAAAGTAATGGAGCTGCAAGAGCCGCTGGAGTACCAAAGCCGGCAGCACCTTCAATAAATGATGCAAACATATAACCAATAATAATGGTTTGTATACGACGGTCACGGCTAATATTTTGCATGCCATACTGGATTGTTTCCATACCACCGCTTTCTTGCAGGGTAAACAGAATCAAGATAGCACCAAATACAATTATGAGCACGCCAATGGCAGTCACAACACCTTGTAAAGTTAGAGCTAAAATGTAGGTCGGGTCTAGTTGCCATGCAGCAACACCGGCAACTGCAGCGATTAACCATGCAATGGGCATTGCTCTTGTTGCTGGCCAGCGTAAGCCCACCATGAGTACTAAGGCTGCCAAAATGGGCAGGATAGCAATTAACGCCAAAAATGATACGGACATATCAACCACCTAAAAAAGTTTTGGGAAATTCCCGGTTTATACTGTCAGCCTTTTGCAAAGACCGTATCCAAACACCAAGGGGCTTTAGCCCTAAATTAATAGTTAAAATAGTAAATGCATGGACCGGACTTTATAGCAAGCCCGGTCCATGTGATATTTTAACTATTTTTTCAGATTTTCTGCCAATAGTTCGGCAATGTGTGTAACCTTTAAGCCTTTGCCGCGTTTTTCTGCACCACCACGCAATTGTATGGTACAACCTGGGCAATCAACAACCAAACGATTGGCTTTTGTTTCCTCAACATTATTTAACTTATTTTCTAAAAGCGTTGCAGAAATTTCTGGGAATTTCATGGAGTATGAACCACCAAATCCGCAACAAACATCTTCTTCTGCACAAGGCACATAGTTTGCGGCAGAGTTAATAAGATTACGAGGTGCTTCAGTTACACCAAGGCCTCGGCAAAGATGGCATGCTGCATGATAGGTTACATTTTCATGGCTCTTAGTGAAATTATCATCACCAAGACCCAAAATGTCATGCACAAATGAGCTAAAGTCCATTACCTTATTGACAAAAGCAGCGCAGCGTTGTTCACTTCCTGCTTCCTCACCCACAATATTGGGGTAGGTGTGCTTAAGGTGTGAAGCACATGAGGCACACAGAGTAATGATAGCATCATATTGTCCAGCATCAAAAGCAAGAAGGTTTTGCTTTGCAACACTTACTGAAGTTTCACGTTGACCCATCATTTCAAGAGGCAGTCCGCAGCAACTTTGATCATATGGGAAGTCTATAGCAACATTATGTGCTGCAAGAATTTTCACACAAGCTTCTAATTGTTCTGGATACACAAAGTCTTGTGCACAACCTGCAAATAAAGCAACACGATAACGAGGTTTATCAATTTGTGGTTTAATTTTTTCCCACTTATCTCTAAATGAGGTAGAAGCAATAGCAGGTAGAGCCTTAAAGTCTTGCTTTGCAAAGAAAATCGCTGGTAAATGCCTTTGGTAAGGTGTACCACGAGTAACGGGATATTGTGCATATTTTGCAAACTTAATAAGGCTATGGAACATCTTACGATTTTTCATTACAGCACTAAGCAATGTTGCTTCAGCTGGTGTTCCTTCTTCTTCATTAAGGCGTCTGCGAATTTCACGAATAAGGCGCGGTAAATCAATTCCACCGGCACAAATGTTTTTACAGGCTTCACAGTTGACGCAGTTTTGGGCTAAGACTTTTGCTTTGTCACGTCCGTGGAAGAAGTAAGTTAAAATTAAGCCAATGGCACCGATATAGATATAACCCATTTTGTGTCCGCCAACCAAGCGGTAAACTGGGCATACGTTAGCACAAGCACCACAACGTACACAGCGAAATACTTGTGAGAATAGCTCGTCTTTGGCAAGTGCACTACGGCCATTATCAACAAATACAAAGTGCATAATTTTTTTGCCATCTTCGTTGGTTGAGCATTCACCAGCTCCACCCATCCAGCTCACATAAGTTGTAAGCATTTGTGCTGTAGCATTACGTGGTAAAACTAACAAAGCATTTAATGCATCATCAAATGTGGGTACTAGTTTATCAAGACCCATGATGGCAACATGTACACGTGGCAAAGTTGTAACAAGGCGAGCATTACCTTCGTTAGTTACAGTGGCTATGGTTCCTGTTTCAGCAACTGCAAAGTTGGCTCCAGAAATACCCATATCTGCCGCAATAAACTTTGGACGTAGTTGCACCCTTGCAACTTTAACAAGGTGCTGTACATCAGAATCTTGCTTTACTCCAGTGGCTTTAGTAAAATCTTCAGCCACTTCGTAGCGTGAAAGGTGAATAGCTGGCATAACCATATGCGATGGACCTTCGTGGCGTAACTGAATAATCCACTCTCCAAGGTCTGTTTCATCTACTATAAGATTGTCAGCTTCAAGACGTGTGTTTAACTGAGTCTCTTCAGCTGTCATGGATTTAGATTTTGTTATGCGTTTAACATTATTGTCTTTTGCAATTTTTGCTATGATTTCATTAGCTTGAGCTGCAGTTTCAGCACGGTGCACTATAACACCTTTAGCTTCAGCATTGGCTTTGAATTGTTCATACAATTCTTCAAAGTTTTTGCTAACATAATCTTTAACATCTGCAATTTTAGCAATAATTGATGGGCCGTCTACCTGTTGAAAAACAGCTTCACGGTTTGTTTTATATGCTACAGCAAAGGTATCTAATGTTTTACGTAGAAAGGAATTTTCAAGTGTTTTTTCTAAATCTTCATGATAATTTTTCATGTCTTTGGGGGCATCGTGCATGACCTAGTCCTCCAAAAGGATAATATGCTGTTCAAGGGGACCGTGTACTCCAACTGCTGGTACACGTTCAATATCTGCTGTGCGACTAGGACCAGAAATAAATGCCGTATATGCTGGCGTTTCTTTGCTTTGTGCAGCGCGTAAGGCTGGAGCTATAGAAGGCAGGTCCGGGTAAATTGTAGATTTTTTCAAAATTAAAATACAAATTTCACACATCATTGTGGCAAGGCGCGTTTCTTCACTTTCAGAGTGAACCATACAAGTTCCACTGGCTGCCACTGCAAGCTCTGCTTCTGCAATGCCAATGTCAACACCGGCTAGGTAATTTCTCATGCCTTGACTTAGACATTCAAATCCTTTTTCTTTGCAAGCTTTAC
Source organism: uncultured Desulfovibrionaceae bacterium (assembly GCA_964372165.1). Classification (GTDB taxonomy): domain Bacteria; phylum Desulfobacterota; class Desulfovibrionia; order Desulfovibrionales; family Desulfovibrionaceae; genus CAYJAD01. The sequence goes on from CAYJPT010000028.1 coordinate 10,131, forward strand.
TTAAAGGAGTAAAAAACTTCTTGTTAAGACCAGGTGCTGCAACAATGCGTCCAAGTCTTGTGGGAACGCTATTGGCACTTAAAGGGCCCTTTTCTGTGTTCGGTTCATCAGCTAGAATTTCACAAGGTGCTTTTGCTTCACATACGTCAATGATGTATTGTAAGGCATCTGCTTGGGTGGCAGCCTCAAATATCTTTGTGCCAACCACACCAGCCTTGGTGCTAAAAAGCTCTACCAATGCTGTATCTATTGTTCCCATTGTAACCTCCTTTGGGAATGACCTTTTTATGGTAATGACTCTGCGTAGAGTTCTATACTGTGCTTTACTGTGACTTGATCGTTATGCTGAGAGAGCATGTCTTCAAGTTGCATCATGCAAGCTGGGCAACCTGTGGCTACAACACTAGCTTGACTTTGTATGATATTATTGCGTTTACGTTCACCTATCATGCTAGAGTAATCATAGTGGAATAAGTTGAATGATCCACCACATCCACAACATCGGTCAGCTTCTGGCATTTCCGCAAGGCTATATGCCGGATTAAGTCCAAGCACTGTACGAGGTTGACTGGTTATACCAAGAGATTTTTTTAGATGGCAGGGGTCATGATAAGTGACTTTTGTTGTTTTTTCAGCACTATTTGCTTGTCCTCTAGGTTCAACTTTCAAGACATCTACAAGAAATGCATTAATATCCATAGCCTTAGGCGCAAATTCTTGAATTAGCTGTTTATGAGCTGTACCAAAACGCTCGGCATAACGTGGCCAAAACTCTTTTATGGTTGCTGTGCAAGAACCACAAGGGGTTAAGATATAATCAAAATGCTCACGTGAAAGTTTATCCAAGTTAGCTTTTGTTTGAGCAATCATTCCATCAATATCACCTGAAGCTATAGCTGGCATACCGCAACAAGCTAAACGCTTGGGGAAGTATACGCCAATGCCGTGATGATCTAATACTTTAAGGCAGGCTTGTGCCATTTGGGTATACATTTTATCGCCAAGGCAGCCAGGGAAGAATGCTACTTTAATTTTACTTGTACGTGGGTATGTATTTATTCCGCCATGTGTTGAATGCAAGGGTTTTGGGGCTAGGCGACGTATGTAGCGTTTGCCAATCATTCTATCAAGCAGCGGAGCACGGTGTGTATTTTGCGCAGTATCGGTTTTTTTGAATAAAAGGCCTTGGCAGGGTGCGCCAATACGCATACCTAAATCAAAAACCATGGGGCGAGACAAAATTGATTGGAAAATCATCTTTTTTAGAGGATGCAAGCCTAAATATGCCGTAACAATTTCACGTGCTTCTAAAAAAACGTCCATGATTTTTACCCCAGAAGGGCAATTTGCTTCACAAGAACCGCATAATAAACAACGACCTAATTTGTCGGAAACAGCTTCAGGGTCTTCAATAAGTCTATGGGCTAGGTTATCTATTAGGGCAAGTTTGCCACGTGCTACATCAGCTTCCATCATACTTGCCCCAAACATAGGACATACAGCTTGGCATAAGCCACACTTCATACAGGCAATAATACGATCGTCAAGTTCCATAAGCTGGGCTGCTAGACGCTGTAAGTTGTTCATAATATCTCCTAAACAATATAAAAGTAAAAAGGCAAGCGCTTAATTATTCACACTATAAATTTATGCTGACTTGCCTTTTACTGTATAATCAATAACTTAGATGCTTACAAGCTTGGTTGGGTTTAATAATCCCTTTGGATCAAGTGCCTTGCGTAATCTTTTTGAAAATAAAATTGTTCCGCGTGAGGTTTCTTTTTCCAACCATTTAGCCTTAGCAGTACCAATACCATGTTCGCCTGATAGTGTACCACCAAGACCAAGAGCAACGTCAAATATTTCATCAACTGCTTCTTCAACTCTGTGGAATTCTTCTGTATCACGCTTGTCACATAAAATTGTCGGATGTAAGTTGCCATCACCGGCATGACCAAATGTGCCCATTTCCAATCTGTATTTTGCGGCAATATCGTCAAGGGCTTTCATCATAGCTGGAATTTTAGAGCGTGGTACTGTTGCGTCCTCAAGAACGCAAGTGGGTTTACAACGTGCAAGCACAGGCAAGGCCATGCGTCTTGCCTCCCATAACTTAAACTTTTCTTCGGCATCTTTGGCCACATGGATTTGACTTGCCTTACATTCATGTAAAACTTTTTCTACTGCGGCGGCTTCATCAGCTACTTGAGCTGGGTGTCCGTCTACCTCAATAAGTAAAATGGCCGCGGCTTCACGTGGTAGCCCAGCCTTCGTATAGTCATCAACTCGAACAATAGTATTGTTGTCAAGCAGTTCCATTGTGCATGGAACAACGTGCGCTGCAATTATTCCTGCAACTGCCTCAGCGGCATCTTGCATCTTGTCAAAAACAGCCATCAATGCTTTGCTTGCTTTAGGTGGTGGAACAAGTTTGAATATTGATTGACTTATTACGCCAAGTGTTCCTTCAGATTGAATCATCATGCCAGCTAAATTGTAGCCGGTTACACACTTAACTGTGCGTGAACCAGATTTTACAATTTCTCCTGTGGCATCAAAAAAATCAAGCCCCATGAGATAATCTTTAGTGACTCCATATTTTAGGCCGCGTAAGCCACCTGCATTTTCTGCAATATTGCCACCAAGTGTAGAAACTGCTTGTGAACCTGGATCTGGTGGGTAGAAAAGTCCAGCTTTAGCAACTTCTGCTGCAAAATGTGCTGTTACTACGCCAGGTTCTACAATGGCATAAAGATCTTCACGATTGATTTCTAAAATTTTAGTAAGTCCATTTGTTAAAATAACTACGCTGTCAGTACTATCAGGAATTGTACCACCTGATAAGTTTGTACCTGCTCCGCGTACTGTCATAGGTATACCGTAATCATAGAGTTTTTTTACGCAATCGCCAAGTTGTTCGGTTGTGGTTGGGCGTACTACAAAAGATGGTACAATTTGTTTTAACACTGCTGAATCATATGCATAACTTTGACGATCAGCTTCTGAGCTAAATACATTTTCTTTACCAAGTAGGTCTTCAAAATCTTTACATAAGGCTTTACTAGACATTAAGTCCTCCATTATTTTTAAACAGGGGGTACAATTTAAAATTGCAATATATATAACAATTAGTTTTTCAATTTAATATTAGACCGAAGTTAGATACATTATTACGCAAAAATCGTCAAGAGTGTATTTGGCATTATTGTTGCTTAATAGCATAAAAATGCTGAAAATGAGAACTAAATTTTGATATATTGCTAAAGTTGTAACTAAAACATAAGACTTCTACCCGAAGGGCGGCGAAGCCGTAGCCGTTAGGCGAGGGACGAGCCTTACAGATATAGAGAGCAACGCAAGCGATTGATTTTCATGCCTTTTAGTCCTGCACTGTAAATTTTTTGTAAACTTTTTTGCAATTTTCACAAAATTATACTGAAAAAGCAATTGTGCAGAACTCTTAACATTAAATTTTGTGATGCGGAACTTATAGTTATTTGTGATGATATTTTAAGCAAAGTTTTGCAGTGCATTGAGTCTTGGTCATATTGGCTAATGTTAATGATTCTAAAGTCTTTGCACGGTGAAATAAGCAAGGGGTTTGCTTTTATATAATCCTTGACAGTTTGCAAACATGATACTATGCCGTATTAACGTGATTTTATAAAATATATTATGGGCGATGCAATGTATGTACTTTTCAAATTATATCTTTGTATTATCATGTAATTAAGATTTAAATTCAATTATTTGGGGTTTGATTTATGCCGGATACGGTGGAAAGTAATATTCTTGTAGTGCATGCGTCTGAAGGGGGGCAAAAGTTACTACAATTTCTTAATCGAAGACTTAATTTATCACAATCCCTGTTGCATCGCTGGATACGTACTGGACAAATTCGAGTTAATGGAGGCAGAACAAAGCCATTTTTGCATATAAGTGAAAACGATATGATTCGCTTACCGCCATTTGCGTTAAATTTATTACAAAATGATTTGGCTCAAGATTTACAGCAGCAGGCATATGCAAGAAAAGCTATACCACAATCTTTGCCTTTACCGAATACTATTTATAATGATGAACATTTATTAGTACTCAATAAGCCATGCGGTTTGCCAGTGCATTTAGGTACTGGGCATACAGACAGCCTTGCCACGCGCTTAAGTGAACATTTTTGCGATGCCCCATTTAAGCCGACTCCAGCCCATCGGCTCGATAAAGCTACGTCAGGAGTGATGCTTGTAGCGCAATCATATGCTTGTTTACGAGCATTGCAGGATGCTTTTGAGCAGCGCACAATGTGTAAAGAGTATTTAGCTTGGGTTTGTGGAGATTGGCCTTATGCCGAACCACGGCTACTTACACATCATCTTGGTAAAAGTTATATTGGAGATGATGAGAAAGTGCGAATTTTATCAAAAGATGAGGGTAAAATATCGCAATGTATTGCTTTCTGTTTACATCGGGTAAATGGTTGTAGTCTTATGCAAATAAAATTAATTACTGGTCGGACGCATCAAATTCGTGTGCAGCTGGCAGCTGAGGGTTATGCAGTCTTGGGTGATTATAAATATGGTCAAAATCAACAAGTTGAAAATGTAGACAATATGTATTTACATGCATTACGTATTGTTTTACCGCATACAGCAATTTTTACTGCTTTGAATTTACAAGATAAAAACTTTGCAGCGCATGCCCCCTGGCAGGGGTGGCAGGCTGTTGAGAATATACCTGATCCCTTGACAGAGTTAGCCTTATGAGGATAAATGCCACCTTGAAAAATGATTGCAAATGCTGTGTTTAGATGGTTTTTGTAACAAGTGCATAATATGACTGATATTGTCTCAAAGAAATAAAATTGTATTGTAAAATTAAATGCAAGAATAAATACTTAGGAATTATAAATGTTAACAAATCCATCATTAACTATACCGCAAATTGTATTGGTAGGTAGACCCAATGTGGGGAAATCCACCTTGTTTAATAGGCTTATCCATAGCAATAGAGCTATCACACACGATAGGCCAGGCGTAACCAGAGATCGCATGGAAGGCATTGTGCGTAAGCATGGCGAAGTTCTTTATGGAATTGTAGATACAGGTGGTATAACCCTTGATGCCCACGCCGAAGTAGTAGAAGGCCCAGAGGGCATTCGAGGCTTTGAGGCTGATATCTTACGGCAAGCAGAAGAAGCCATGCAAGATGCTGTGGCTGTAGGTTTTGTGGTGGATGGCCGTGACGGACTTTTACCCTTGGATGAGTATTTGGCAGCTCATGTGCGCCGTATGGGCAAACCCACCTTACTTATAGTCAATAAGGTGGACGGGGCAGAGCGTGAAGACCAAATGCTTGCAGAATTTCATGCTTTGGGCTTTCCTTTAATAGCTGTTTCAGCAGAACATGGACATAATTTACGTTTATTACAAGAAGAACTTTTAGACTTAATTCCTGATGATTGGGAAAATGAAAATGACAAAGATGCAAGCTTAAAGCTTGCTATGCTTGGTCGTCCAAATGCTGGAAAATCATCACTTATTAATGCATTGAGCGGTAGTGATAGGATGATTGTTTCAGACGTTGCAGGTACAACTCGTGATAGTGTTGACGTGCGTATAGAGTTTAAGGGTGAAACATACGTCTTTGTTGATACTGCGGGCGTTAGACGACGCACTAAAATTACGGACACCGTTGAAAAGTTTTCCGTAAATTCAGCTATTAAATCCAGCACCAAGGCGCATATTACGCTGTTGGTGCTTGACGCTGTTGAAGGTGTAAGTCTTCAGGATAAAAGGCTTATGGACTTACTACATGAGCGCAAAACTCCTTTTATGGTTTTAGTTAATAAAATTGATTTGCTTTCAAAAGAAGAAATGAAAAAACTTGAACAGCACATCAAAGAAATGCTGGCCTTTTGTTCGCATATTCCTGTGCTCTACGTTTCAGCTTTAGAACAGCGTGGCTTGGCTAAAATTTTACCTATGGCGCAAAAGATCCATGCTGAGTGTCAGGTGCGTATTCCTACAGGGCAATTAAACCGTGCCATGGAAACAGTACTTACACGCCATCAACCGCCGGTAATAAAACGTGTGCGCGCCAAGTTTTTTTACTTAACGCAAGCAGAAATTGCGCCACCGACTTTTGTATTTTTTGTGAATGATGCTGAACGGGTATCAGAGAGTTATGCTCGTTACCTTGAACGATCATTGCGAAAACATTTTAAGATTTTACATGCACCAATGCGTGTGCATTTGCGCTCCTCACACACAAAGAAAAAGAAAAAATAGTCTTTTAGTCATTTGCTAAATGCTGCATATGCGGACTTAAGGAAACGTTGATTAGATCAACAAGTCATTTCCTTAAGTAAGGAGTTACGCCAATTCATTACTTACAACAATTTGACAAAAATAACTCCTTTGTGTCATACTGATTTATTATCTCATGCTTGATAAGCTAGGCTTGTGAATCTTGAGTAAGTATTTTGTCGTACACTTAGTTAAATGTGCGGCGTATTAGCACTTAATGAATGTGCTGATTGTGGTATGCTAATGATAAATTAGCAATGGTTGTATTGTGAAACACAGTTTACTTGGTGTCGCTATGGCCTATCTTTGCTAAATTTTTTAGTTAAGGATTTGTGCCGGTGCCCATTGAAAAATTTTAAATGGAGTTTTACTGATGAACAAAGGAAAATCTTTGTTGTTTGCAGGTTTGACACTGGCTTTATTGTCCACACCCGCCTTTGCAGCTGACGTTATTAAACTAGGTGTTCCAGGCTCCCACTCCGGAGACCTTGCATCTTATGGACTTCCTACTTGGAATGCAGCAACCTTATTAGCAGATGAATATAATGCCAAGGGCGGTATTTTGGGTAAGAAGATTGTTGTTATCCCTCAAGATGACCAATGTAAGCCTGAAATGGCAACAAATGCAGCTACTAAACTTGTGTCTGATGATGTTGATATCATTGTTGGTCATATTTGTTCCGGCGCAACCAAGGCTGCTTTGCCTATTTATAATAATGCTAAAATTGTGTCCATGTCACCTTCTGCTACCACTCCTAGTTTAACTGTCAGTGGAGAAAATCCTTATTTTTTCCGTACTATTGCTAATGATAATGTGCAAGCACGTTTGTCTTCTAGTTTTGTAGTAGAAAAATTAAAAGCAAAAAAAATAGCTATCATTCATGATAATGGTGAGTATGGTAAAGGCTTTGCTGATACTAATAAAGAGTTGTTAGAAAAAATGGGCGGCGCAGAAATTGTGTTTTTTGAAGCTGTAAACCCTGACGCAGTTGATTACAGCGCAACAGTTCGTAAGCTTAGAAGACAAAAAGCTGATGTACTTATTTTTGGTGGATATCACCCAACAGCATCAAAGCTAGTACAGCAAATGGCACGTGATAATGTGCGCATTCCTTTTGTTGCTCCTGATGGCGTAAAGGATGACACCTTTATTAATATGGCTGGCAAAGACGCTGAAGGCGTTTATGCTTCAACACCAAGCGATACAAGCGGCTTAAAAATTTATCAAGAAGCTCGTGAAAAACATTTGGAAAAGTATAATGCAGAGCCTGGTGCGTTTTTCTACACTGCATATGCTGCAGCCCAAGCTTTACTTAATGCTGTTGAAGTAGCTGGAAGCACCGATTCTGATAAAATCATGGAAGTATTACGCACCCAACGTGTTAATACACCAGCTGGTGATATTATGTTTAGCGAAAATGGAGACCCACTTGGTGTAGGTCTTTCTATGTATCAAGTAAAAGATGGGAAATATGTAGAAACTGATTATAAAATTACTATTGATTAATAACTTTTGAGGCCGCATCAAATGCGGCCTCAAATAATTTAGCATAATCATATTTTGATAATGCTAAATCTTATAAAAATTCAAAACTTTTAGTGAAGTTTATTTAGCTAAGAATATAAAATTTAGGCGTATCAAGCAAATATTGTTAATATTTTTAGTTTGTCACTTTACATATGGTAACTATACTATAAAGGCCGCTGTTTAGGTAAAAAATGGATATACAGTATTTTATAGAGCTTTTTTTTGGTGGATTAACTCGTGGTAGTATTTATGCCCTAATAGCATTGGGTTATACCTTAGTGTATGGTATTATTGAGTTAATCAACTTTGCACATGGTGAAATATATATGATAGGTGCTTTTACAGCATTTGTTATAGCTGGTGTGCTTGGCATTATGGGCTTTCCTGCCTTGGGTATTTTGATAATTGCAGCTTTAGTGGCAGTTCTTTGGTGCGCAGCTTACGGTTTTACAATGGAAAAAGTTGCATATAAACCTTTACGCGGTGCGCCAAGATTATCACCACTTATTTCTGCCATTGGTATGTCCATATTTTTACAAAATTATGTAATTTTAGCTCAAACTTCAGACTTTGTTGCTTTTCCACGCTTATTACCAAATTTTGAATTTTTATATGATTTAGGCATTATGGGATCAAGCGATTTTATAATACTTATCACTAGTACCATTGCCATGATAGCCCTTACATTATTTATACGCTATACTACCATGGGTAAAGCCATGCGGGCTACAGCACAAAATCGTAAAATGGCTCTATTGTTAGGTATTGATGCAGATCGCATTATTTCACTGACATTTATTATTGGCTCAGCCCTTGCTGCTGTTGGTGGTGTACTTATAGCATCACATATGGGACAAGTGAACTTTTCCATAGGCTTTTTGGCAGGTATTAAAGCCTTTACGGCTGCAGTACTTGGAGGTATTGGATCAATACCTGGGGCAATGCTTGGTGGTATAGTGCTTGGTCTTTGCGAAAGCTACACTACTGGTTATTTTTCCGGTAACTATGAGGACATGATTGCTTTTGGCATTCTTATATTGATTTTAATTTTCCGCCCAGATGGTATATTGGGTAAGGCAAAAGTGCAAAAGGTGTAGCTCATGAAGGTCGGCCTAAAAGCTTGTATCGTTGCCGTATGGTTTATGATTTTAACTTTTCCTCTAATGGGGATAAAAGTTAATGTTGTTGAACGCCTAGTTATTTGGAACTTTGAACGAGTAATTTATTTAGGTGTTGCTGTTTTTATTTTAGCAATATTATGGGATTACTGTTTTAAATGTAAAGCAAAAGGAATATCAATTATTCCTGTACCACAAACAATTAGTCAGCCCTTGCAAACAATGTTTGGCGGTGCGGCTTTTAAGCGTGGTGCTCCAATAGTTTTGCTCATAGTCGCAATAATTATGCCAATTGTAAGCTCTTTATATCAAACCAATATTATGATTTCAGCTTTATTGTATGTAATGTTAGCTCTTGGTCTTAATATTGTTGTTGGTATTGCAGGGCAATTGGTGCTTGGTTATGTAGCCTTTTATGCCGTTGGCGCATACACTTATGCCTTGCTCAATCAATTTTTTGCTCTTGGATTTTGGATCTGTCTGCCACTTGGTGGATTAGTTGCCGTAATATTTGGTCTTGCATTAGGTTTTCCTGTATTGCGCCTACGTGGTGACTATTTAGCCATTGTTACGCTTGGTTTTGGAGAAATTGTACGGCTATTTTTGCAAAACTGGTCAAGCATTACAGGTGGACCACGTGGTATATCAAATATTCCTCCTCCCGGACTTTTTGGCGCAAAGTTAGATTTAGAACAAAACAGTATTTATATTTATTATTTAGTTTTAGCTGTTGTGCTTATCACAATACTAATTATTTCACGGATAAAAAATTCACGCGTAGGCTTAGCTTTGCAAGCCTTGCGCGAAGACGAAATTGCAGCTGAGGCAATGGGTATTGATATAACTCGTGTGAAACTATCAGCTTTTGCCCTTGGTTCATGCTGGGCCGGTTTTGCAGGCGTCATTTTTGCGGCTAAAACATCTTTTATTAATCCGGCAAGCTTTAGCTTTATGGAATCAGCTATGATTTTGTCTATGGTTGTGCTTGGTGGTATGGGATCTATAACCGGCGTGATACTTGCTGCATTAATTCTTATATTAGTGCCAGAATATTTGCGGGCTTTTTCTGAATATCGCATGCTCATTTTTGGAGCTGTAATGGTGCTTATGATGATTTTTAGACCACAAGGGCTGGTAACTGGAGAAAGGCGGCGCTATAAAGTCCCAAAAGATATTGATGGTAGTAAGGAGAATGCCGCATGAATCCAGTACTGCAAGTAAGTGCGCTTTCACGAAATTTTGGCGGTTTGCGTGCATTAAATGAAGTGGACCTAGAAATTAATAGTGGTGAAATTGTTGCTTTAATTGGTCCAAATGGAGCAGGAAAAACAACTTTTTTTAACTGTATTACAGGCATATATGCTCCGTCTGAAGGTGATGTGTATTTGTTTTCTCAAGATGGAAAAAAACACCATTTAAATGGCTCAAAGCCTCATTTAATTGCGGCATTAGGCATGGCCAGAACGTTTCAAAATATTCGTCTTTTTGCAGGCATGACTGTGCTTGAAAATGTAATGCTTGGCCGTCATTGTAGAACGAAAGCTGGTATCTTGGGTGCTATTATGCGTGACAAGGGCACACGCAAAGAAGAAAAAGATACCATTGATTATAGTTATGAATTGTTACGCAGCTTGAATTTACATAATCAATATGACGAAAAAGCTGTTAATTTATCCTATGGAGCACAACGCCGCCTTGAAATTGCCAGAGCCATGGCGACTGAACCTCATTTATTGCTTTTAGATGAGCCAGCCGCAGGTATGAACCCAAATGAAACTTATGAGCTAGAAGGACTTGTGCGCAAGATACGTGATCAATTTAAGTTGTCTATCTTGTTGATTGAGCATGACATGTCTATTGTTATGTCTATGTCTGATCGCATTTATGTCATGGAGTATGGCTCACGTATTGCCTCTGGTACTCCTGAAGAAGTACGCACTAATCCACGAGTAATAAAAGCCTATCTTGGTGAGGATGACAATGCTTAAGCTTAATAACGTACAAACATTTTATGGAAATATCCAAGCTTTACGTGATGTTAACCTTACCATTAATGCAGGCGAAATTGTAACGCTTATTGGCGCAAACGGAGCAGGTAAGAGTACAACATTAATGACAATTTGTGGAGTGAACCCCTTGCATAGTGGTGAGGTGATTTTTGAAGGTGAACCCTTACATAATTTGCGACCACATGAAATTGTTAAACTTGGTATAAGCCAAGTACCCGAAGGACGATTGATATTTCCTGACTTAACGGTGCAGGAAAATATAGATTTGGGTGCTTTTTTGCGTAAGGATAAAGAAGCAATTAAGCGTGATCAAGAATATGTATTTAGCCTATTCCCAATATTAGCGGAACGCCGCAAGCAAGCTGGTGGTACTCTTTCAGGTGGAGAGCAGCAAATGCTTGCTATTTCACGTGCACTAATGGGTCGCCCAAGGCTATTATTGCTTGATGAACCGTCACTTGGATTAGCTCCAATTATTATACGTCAAATATTTGGAATTATAGAAAAAGTAAACTCTGACGGAACTACGGTATTTTTAGTTGAACAAAATGCAAACCAAGCTCTACGCATAGCACACCGTGGTTATGTTATGGAAAATGGACGCATTACAATGGAAGATAAGGCCGAAGCTTTACTCTCAAGTCCTGAGGTTCGAGAAGCATATCTTGGTATGTAATCATTAAATCCAATATCTATACTATACGGAGAGGTAGCGAAGTTGGCCGTAACGCGCTCGACTCGAAATCGAGTTTAGGGGTAAAACTCTAACGTGGG
>CAYJPT010000029.1:0-21612 GCA_964372165.1 uncultured Desulfovibrionaceae bacterium
GTTTCCTTAATATCATAATTCTATTTAGAAAGCATGTTCTTAGCTTTTGATAAAATATTATCTACGCTAAATCCAAAATGCTTTGCAAGTACAGCACCTGGAGCTGATGCACCAAAAGTATCCATACCGATAATTTCACCGTCTAAACCAACATATTTATACCAATAATCACTGCTTGCTGCTTCAACTGCAATTCGTGCGCGCACCTTATTTGGTAGCACTTTTTCTTTATACTCAGCATCTTGAGCATCAAAAACTTCAGTACAAGGCATAGAAACTAATCTTACATTTTTACCTTCGGCATTTAATTTTTGTGTAGCTTCAAGAGCAATACCAACTTCAGAACCGGTTGCAATAATTATAAGTTCAGGAGTACCATTGCAATCATGCAATATATAGCCGCCTTTTTCAATATCAGATATTTGTTGCTTATCACGTTCAATAAAGGGTAAATCCTGACGTGACAAAGACAAACAATGCGTACGTTTTGCATCTTCAATGCAACATTTGAAAGCACAAATGCTTTCTACAGTATCGCAAGGTCTCCATACAGAAATATTAGGAATTAAACGTAGACCGGCAATTTGTTCAATGGGTTGATGAGTTGGACCATCCTCCCCTACACCAATGGAATCATGCGTAAGAATCCATAAAGTATGTGTGCCCATAATTGCTGCTAAGCGTATGGCATTTTTAGCATAGTCAGAAAACATCATAAATGTGCCGGCATATGGCAAAATACCACCATGTAAGGCCATGCCATTCATCATAGCTCCCATGGCAAACTCACGCACACCGTAATATATATAATTTCCACTAAAGTCAGTATTGCTTATGGGTTTTGAGTATTTATTCATTGTCCCCACAGATCCGGTTAAATCTGCAGATCCACCCATTAGTTCTGGTAAAAGTTGCATAACACTTTCAATATTTTTTTGTGATGCAACACGTGTAGCTATATTTTGCTTTGCGTTGGTACAAGAGTCTATAACGCTTGCTATAAGTTCTGTCCATGCACTTGGTAAATTACCTTGCATGCGACGTGTAAATTCACTTGCAAGATCAGGATATTGTTCAGCATACGCCATGAAAGCATTTGTCCACTCGGCCTCAGCTTTTACACCATAAGCACGCATATCCCAAGATTCACTAATAATTTCTGGAATAATAAATGGTTCATGCTCCCAACCAAGCGCTTTGCGTGTGGCATTAACTTCATCTGCACCCAAGGGCGAACCATGGCACGCACTGCTATCAACTTTATTTGGAGATCCAAAACCTATGTGAGTATTACAAATAATTAAACTAGGCTTTTTGGTATCTGCTTGCGCTAAAGAAATTGCTTCATCAATCAATTCGCTATCATGCCCATCAACAAAACGTATTACTTGCCAGCCATAAGCTTCAAAACGCTTAGCTACATCTTCTGTATACCAACCTTGAATATTACCATCTATGGAAATATTATTAGCGTCATACATAACAATTAATTTATGTAGACCAAGAGTACCTGCTAAAGAACAAGCCTCATGCGAAATTCCTTCCATTAAGCAACCATCACCTACAAAAACATAAGTAAAATGGTCAACTATATTATGATCAGGACGATTAAATTGTGCTGCTAAATTTGCTTCAGCTAAGGCCATACCCACAGCCATAGCAACACCTTGCCCAAGTGGGCCTGTGGTACTTTCAACTCCGGGGGTGTGCCCATATTCTGGATGGCCTGGAGTTCTTGAATTTAATGTTCTAAAGTTTTTAATATCTTCAACACTTAAATCATAACCACTTAAGTGTAACAAAGCATAAAGCAGAGCAGAAGCATGCCCATTTGAAAGAACAAAGCGATCTCGATTAACCCAATCAGGGTTAGCTGGATTATGTTTAAGATGATGGCGCCACAGTGTTTCTCCCATTTCAGCCATACCCATAGGTGCACCGGGGTGTCCAGATTTTGCTTTTTCAATGGCGTCAATGGCTAAGAAGCGGAGTGCATGAGCTAATTCTTTACGAGTTACCATAATCGTCTCCCAATGGTTTTCTTTTGGCAAGTGCAGCCGCAGCAATAAACTCCTGCAGGCGTTTATCGTAAGGTGGCTTGGAAAAAAAAGCCGAACCTGAAACAAAGACATCTGCACCACAGTCAATAAGAGCAGCAATATTTTGTGGGTCTACCCCACCATCAACTTGAATTTTAATATGCCCCTTACCAGCATTATCTAACATATTACGCAAAGCACGTATTTTATTATAAGTTGCTGGAATAAAACTCTGTCCTGAAAAGCCTGGATTCACACTCATCAGCAATACCATATCTAAATCATCCAGAACATACTCTATGCTACTTAATGGAGTTGACGGATTTAATGACACCCCACTATGCATACCAAGCCCACGTATTGCTGCAAGTGTTCGCTGCAAATGTGTTGTAGTTTCAACATGCACAACCAACATATTAGCACCAGCATCACAAAATGCCTTAAGGTAGCGTTCCGGTGCATCAATCATCAAGTGCGTATCAAAATAAAGTGAACTATTTTTGCGTAAGGCAGATACAATAGGTGGACCAAAGGTAATATTAGGGACAAAATTTCCATCCATAATATCTAGATGCAGCCAAGAAATATTGGCTTGTTCTAAAGCTCTAAGTTCTTCACCTAAACGTGAAAAGTCTGCACTTAGCAATGATGGTGATATAATAGGAAAAAACAAAATCTAGCCTCAATCACTTAAAAGATCACAAGTTTTTGTAAGCATTTCACGCAACACCAATAATTCTTCACGCACTTCGTCAATGCTAGCTGTTTTTTTAGGCATAACAATGGCTGGCCTTTCTTGCCATTTACGTCCCTGCTCAGAGTGCAAAACACGCCTAGCACCGTCTATTGTCATACCTTGTTCATGCAATAAATACTTAATGCGTTTTAACAAAGTTACATGTTCTTCGGTATACAGGCGTTGTCCTTTACCCGTGCGTAATGGTGCAAGTTGCGAAAATTCTGTTTCCCAAAATCGCAAAACATAGCTTTTAAGCTCAAGCAATGTAGCTACATCACCGATGCGGTAAGTTTTTTCCCCCATAATACCACCTCGTAAAAAAGGGCGTGAAAAAAATTATATGCGAACACCCAATGTTTGTATAATGGATTGTGCCACTTTTTCCCTCTCTTTGTCTACCTCTGCATCCTTCAAAGTACGCTTAGCATTTCTAAATGTTAATCTATATGTTGCATTACGCCCGCCAGATTCTGGCTCAAAAAGATCTATTAAACTAATATCTTCAAGCAGAGGTAATTTCATGGCCCGCACATGCTCAAGTACAGTGCCTACTGGCAATAAATTATCAGACATAACTGTTATATCACGACGCACAGGCGGATACATTGGTAAAGTCTTAAAGCTGATGCTTGCACTATGCGCAAGTTCTTGCAATAAATCAAGGTCAAGTTCAGTCAACCATACGGCCTTCTTGGCATGAAAAGCATCGGCAATTTGTGGAATTACTTGCCCTATAACCCCAACATGCTGACCACGTATTTGCACTTGCACGCAAGGGGATAAAAATTCATGCTCTTGTGTTTGATGAATTTCTACATCATCAAGATGCAAAAAAGAAAACAAATGCTGCACAATACCTTTTAAGTCACTATAATCAATATCATCAGAGTCTTGTGGCCATGTGCCGTCATAACGCGTGCCATAAAGCAATAAGCCTAAACGACCGTACTCATTGGTAGTTGTTTCTGATTCACTATTTGCATTAAAAATATGTGCCAATTCAAATACACGTAAACCACTATTACCTTGTGCAATATTGTGACGCAATGTTTGCAAAAGTCCTGGAGCAAGAGCTGTGCGCAATACATCTTGTTCAGCAGATAGTGGGTTTAAGATTGACACACGCCCTACTTGTGATAAATTTAAAAAATCTAAATCTTTGTGCCCAACAAAACTATAATTAACAGCTTCATTTAGACCCAATCCACAAGCCCATTTTTTTAATCTGGACCAAAAAGCATGTTTTGTTTCTTTGGCACCGGCAAATTCTAAATTATGTTTTACTATGGGCAGCACAGGAGCAATACGATCAAGACCATAAACACGCCCAACTTCTTCAATCAAATCCGCCTCACGCTCAAAATCACTGCGCCAAGATGGACCTGTAACACTCCAACATTGCTCATTATTTCTGTCAACAACGCAACCTAATTGCTGCAAAACCTTATAACAAAAATCTGCCTCAAGCTCAAGCCCAAGCAATGCATTAGCTCTTTGCAAGCGAAATTGAATCTGTGGTGCAACCCAAGGGTTTGGTTCAGCCTTACAGATATTTTTGCAAATTTTACCAGCAGCAAAAGTTGCCATCATACTTGCAGCTCTATCCATAGCCCAAGTATTACCTACTTGATCCACTCCACGCTCAAAGCGGTACGAAGCCTCGCTTGAAAGTGCTAAGCGGCGTGAAGTTTTACGAATACTTGCTGGCTTAAAAACAGCACTTTCTAAAAACACAGTATCAGAGCTTGCAGTAATTTCTGAATCAAGCCCACCCATGACACCAGCCAAAGCGGTTGGGCCCTCTGCATCACGAATGGTTAAATCATCTGCTATTAAAACTCGCTTTTGCCCATCAAGAGTTACCAATTCTTCGCCCTTTGTGGCATTCGCTACTTTAATACAATTTCCTCTTAACTTCTTTGCATCAAAAGCATGCAAAGGTTGACCACATTCCATAAGTACGTAGTTTGTAATATCTACAATATTAGATATGGGTCTAACGCCAACTGCATGTAGGCGATAACGTATGTGCATTGGTGAAGGACCAATTTTCACATTTTCAATCACTCTGCCCTGATACAATGAACAAAGAGAAGCATCGTCAATGCTTACATCCACATTATATTCACGCTCACTTAGCTCAAGCTCAAAGCTTGGCATAGTTAACGGCAAGTCATAGGCCATGGCAACTTCACGTGCAAGGCCAAGCACAGACATACAATCTGCACGATTAGGTGTAATACTAATGTTTAATACTTCACGATCAAGGTCTAAATAGTCTACAAGTTTAAGCCCTACTTTAGCATCATTTGGCAAAACCATAATGCCACTATGATCATCGGTTAACCCAAGCTCACGCTCAGAACAAATCATACCAAAAGAAGCTTGTCCACGTAATTTAGCTTTTTTAATTACTAAACCATCAGGCATTTTTGTACCAACTAAGGCAACAGGAACTTTTTGCCCTTGAGCAATGTTTGGTGCACCACAAACAATATCAAGCATTTCATCTTGCCCAACATCAACTTTGCAAACAGATAATTTATCTGCCTCTGGATGCTTTGCACACTCAACAACATGCCCAACTACTATAGGTTCAATGTTATCAAATGGGCGCAAAATTTCCTCAAGCTCAAGACCAAGCATGGTCAAACGCTCGCCAAGCTCCTTGGCACTATGTGTAAAAGGTACAAATTCTTGCAACCATTTCAAGCTCAATAACATACTTACTACCTTATATTATTTAAATTGCCAACCTGCATCAGTTTCAGGTAAATCAGGCAGTGGGCGCATAGGCTCTTCATTTCCACCACCATAAGCTCCACGACGCAAGCGGTTACGGGGAGTTACTTTTTCTTCTTCCGGCAACACTGGGTTACCATATGCATCAACAATTACCTTGCCAGCTGGAATACCAGATCCTTGTTTAGTTTGAACATCAGGCCCAAAGCCATGCCTTTGCCCACCATCAAGTCCAGTATGTGGTGCATTTGTTGCGGCATTTGCTCTATGTGCATCACCTAAACATAGCCAAGCACAAAACAAAAAAATCGCTACAATGTTACATAAATTGCGACAAAAATCGTACATCATTTTCAAAAAACATCCTCAAGTCACCAATACCATATTTAAGCATGGCAACACGTTCTACACCAAGACCAAAAGCAAAACCGGTAAATTCTTCTGGGTCATAACCAACAGATTCAAACACGGCCGGATCAACCATGCCACAGCCCAATATTTCAACCCATC
Organism: uncultured Desulfovibrionaceae bacterium; assembly: GCA_964372165.1. Lineage (GTDB taxonomy): Bacteria > Desulfobacterota > Desulfovibrionia > Desulfovibrionales > Desulfovibrionaceae > CAYJAD01. The sequence goes on from CAYJPT010000029.1 coordinate 6,031, forward strand.
CAGTACCTTTGCAAACACGGCATGTATCTGTACCAATATGCCCTTTGCCATTACAGATGCAGCAGGATATATCAGCCTCGGCTGAAGGTTCAGTAAAAGGGAAAAAGCTTGGACGAAAGCGTACTTCAGTCTTTGGACCAAAAACACCACGCATAAAGGCAGTTAATGTACCACGCAATTCTGCCATGCTTACATTTTTATCTACTAATAAACCTTCAACTTGGTGAAACATGGGGGTGTGAGTAATATCAGAGTCACGCCTATAAACCTTACCTGGAGCAATAATAGCCAAGGGCGGACGCCTGCTAAGCATTGTACGAACTTGTACAGGCGAAGTATGCGTACGCATAACCACTCTATCAGTAATATAAAGAGTGTCTTGCATATCACGCGCTGGATGCTCAGGAGGTAAATTTAATGCTTCAAAGTTATGATAATCAGTTTCTACCTCTGGTCCAGACATAATGTCATAGCCAAGAGATTTAAATATGTCACAAATTTCTTCCATCACCAAGGTAGTGGGATGCAGCGAGCCATGCCAAGGAGCACGCCCCGGCAAGCTTGCATCAAAACGTGCTAGTGCTTCTTTTGCACATTGCATATCAAGTTTTTCTTTTTTAACTTCAAACAAATCATTAAGTATAGTTTTAATTTCATTGGCTTTTTGCCCAACAACCGGCCTTTGAGCTTGCTCCAAACTTGGTAATTTTGACATAATTTGTGCAACTTTACCCTTGCGACCCAAAAATTCAACTCGTAAAGACTCAAGGTCAACTAGGGTTGCCGCAACTTTTAATCCATCTTCAAGTTCAGCTACCAAATTTTCTAATGCATTAAGCAAATCCATTTCTACCTCTAACGACTTGTTTATAAATTAATTCAATCTAAAATAACTTAACTAAAATAACTTACTTAGTTAAATCTGAACAGCACTTGTGATATGTGGTGCAATAAGCCACATCGAATCCAAATCCCATTATAAAGGACTTCAGATGCAAGTTATCAATTTTTTTAAACGTCGATTATCCACATAATCTTGCAAAATGAAACGACAATATTCAATGTGTATAAATTAAGATATATTGTTTATTTTTGCCTTAGCAAAGCTGCTTTATAGTATTTTAAGTTGACATCACTAATGTCAACTTGAGTAGAGGCATGCGTACAAATAATTGATTTATATCACTTTGCATTAGACAAAACGCACCCCATGCCAATGGCACAGGGTGCGTCTTCACATTTGCCTTAGGCTTTGCTGTTTGTTTGCAATAATCAAAAAATTTATTGTAGGGCTGTTTTAACCACGTCGACAAGCTTTGCAAAATCTTCTTTTGCACGCACAGCCATATCAGCAAGCACCTTGCGATTAAGCTCAATATTAGCCTTTTTCATGCCATGCATGAAGCGGCTATATGAAAGACCATGCTCACGCACAGCAGCATTAATACGCAAAATCCAAAGTTTACGAAAATCACGCTTACGCAATTTACGGCCAATATAGGCATATTGCAATGAACGCTCAACAGCCTCACGCGCAGTACGATACAAGCGGCTGCGTCCGCCACGAAAACCTTTGGCCATAGCCAAATACTTTTTATGCCTGCGATGTGCGGCAAGACCTCTCTTTACACGCATGGGAATACCCTCCAGTTATTAGGCGAGGCGGAGATCATGCCAGCCTAATACAAAAAATTAATACACTTTGAAAAGCTTGAAGCACCGCATGGGATTTTTCACTTCTTTACTAATCAAAAAAAACAAAATTCATTAACACACTACACAAAGCAAAAATTATGCATTTGGTAGCATTCTGCGTACTGCCTTTTCGTTAGTGCTATCCACTATGGCAGATTGACCAAGACGCATTTTACGCTTAGCATTTTTTTTGGTCAAAATGTGGCGCAAGTTTTGGCGACGACGCTTAAACTTACCACTTCCTGTAACCTCAAAACGCTTTGCAGCAGCACGCCGTGTTTTGATCTTAGGCATATCATTCTCCTAAAACAATAGTATTAAACAAACAGCAAAGTTCTAAATCCCATAAATGGGAATGAAAATAATACAGGCAAAATTTATATCTACCTAAACTACTAAGCTTATAAAAAACTGTCATAAGCAAAGAAGCAGTAACTTGCCCTAAATTACTTTCAAAGGCAAGAGGCAAAATATAAAAAAAATTTACACTACTTTTTGGGTATAAGTAGCATTTGCAAAGTACGTCCCTCGGAGCGTGGCTCTTGATCTACTTTAGCAATATCTTGAAGATCTGTAACAATACGTTCAAGTATAGCTAAACCACGATCTTTATGCACTATCTCACGTCCACGGAAAAACACCGTGACCTTACAGCGATCCCCTGCCTCAAGAAAACGGCGTATGTGGCGTACCTTGGTTTCATAATCATGGTCATCTGTTTTTGGTCTAACCTTGATTTCCTTAATCTGTACCACAGTCTGCCTTTTTTTGGCTTCTTGCTTCTTTTTTTGTTGCTCGTACTTAAACTTACCATAGTCCATAATACGACAAACAGGTGGATCAGCAGTGGCAGCAACTTCCACAAGATCCAAACCAACCTCTTTAGCGGCTGCAATGGCATCGTTGCGGTCAAGTATTCCTAGTTGCTCACCTTCTGCGCCAATAACACGCACTTCACGAGCACGTATCATTTCGTTACGACGTACACTATCTTGCGGCATTTCGCGCCGTGGTCTCATATTAGGCGAAGCTATAACGCATACCTCTCTTCTTAAAGGGTTGTTCGCAATCAGCAACAATCATTTCTGTAACTTCAGTTAGGTTTTTTAACCCAAGATTGTCACCATTGCGCAAGCGCACATTCACACTTTGAGCCTCAACTTCTTTGTCGCCAGCGACAAGAATGTAAGGCACTTTACCAAGCTGTGCTTCACGCACCTTAAAGCCCAGTTTCTCATTACGCAAATCGGCAAAAGCTCGAATACCATTAGCACGCAAGGTTTCTTGCACCTTAGTTGCAAAATCGTTTTGTGCATCTGTAATGGTTAAAATTCTTACCTGCTCAGGCATTATCCAAGTGGGTAAAGCCCCAGCAAAATGTTCAATCAAGATACCTATAAAACGCTCCATAGAACCCATAATTGCTCTATGAACCATAACAGGACGATGACGAGCACCGTCTTGACCCACATACTCAAGTGCAAAGCGTTCAGGCAAAGTAAAATCACATTGTATAGTTGAACATTGCCACTCACGTCCCAGAGAATCAAGCAATTTCACATCTATTTTAGGGCCGTAAAATGCTCCATCACCTTCATTAATGTTATACTCAATGCCTACACGCTCCACAGCTTGTTTAAGTGCTAAGGTTGCAAGCTCCCAAGCATCGTCAGAACCAATGTACTTTTCAGGCTTGGTAGAAATTACAACTTTATAATCAAAATCAAATAATTGCATTAAATCGCGCACCAGAGATATAACATCAATAATTTCATTTTCAAGTTGATCCGGTGTGCAAATAATATGAGCATCATCTTGAGTAAATTGCCGAACACGCATAAGCCCATGCAAAACACCGGACTTTTCATGCCTGTGAACTAAGCCTAGCTCAAAATAACGCTGTGGCAGTTCACGGTAACTACGCAAAGTATTTTTATAAATAAGCATATGGGCAATACAATTCATGGGCTTTACGCCATATGCATCATCATCAATATTTGTAAAATACATATTTTCACGGTAGTTATCATAGTGACCTGAAGTTTGCCATGTTTCTACACGTAAAAGCTGCGGCCCCTGCACTATATCGTAATTACGCTTAAGGTGCTCTTTACGCCAAAAATCCTCTAAAATTGTGCGTACAAGCATGCCCTTTGGTAACCAAAAAACCATGCCCGGTGCGACATCTTCATAAAAAGTAAATAACTCAAGCTCACGCCCAAGCTTACGATGATCACGACGCTTGGCTTCTTCTAAATTATGCAAATATGTTTTAAGAGCTTTTTCATCGGCAAATGCAGTACCATAAATACGTGAAAGCATTTTATTTTTTTCGTCACCACGCCAATATGCTCCGGCAACTGAAAGTAATTTTACAGCCTTTATGCAACCAGTATGCGGAATATGCGGACCACGACAAAGGTCTAAAAACTCAGAACATTTATATAATGAAACTGTATCTTGTTCAATGTCAGAAATAATTTCAACTTTGAAATTTTCACCAAGGTCAGTAAATAATTTTATAGCCTCATCCTTACTCATTTCGGAGCGTACAAATGGTAAAGACGCCTTGATGATATTTTGCATTTCAGCCTCAATGGCCAATAAATCATCGGCTGAGAATGGCTTTTCAGTATCAAAATCGTAATAAAAACCATTTTCTATGGCTGGTCCAATGGTAACTTTTACCTTTGGAAATAACTTTTGCACTGCCGCAGCCATTATATGAGCAGCAGAGTGTCTAATTACATCTAATCCTTGTGGTGAGTCACTATAAATAGGTTCAATAGATGTAGTACCTTCAATAACTTGGGCAGATAAATCTAATACATTTTCTCCAATGCTACACGCCACAAGATTTTTGAATTTTTTTCCACTAAGAGCTGCTTTAAGAGCGTCACTACATAAAGCACCAGCGGAAATATCTACATCATTTTCTTCAATTTTTACAATCACAGCGGGATTCCTAAAACAAATTTTAAAAACATAAAAAAGGGAAGGCATTACCTCCCCTCCAGCATACTTAATACTCTCTATAAGCTTAACAGCTTGGAGTTATTTAAGCTTGGAGTGCAAAACTAAAACTACCATGCACATTAACCCATTCATCATTCAAGGAAGAAAAAACTTTCTTTCATAATGCAACCACAACTTACTGTGTTAAACCATTTTATGCTTACAACAAAAAGTAACTTTATTAAGCTTTAAGTCATTAATACATGCTTATTAAGGTTAGCTTTATAAAAACCAAAACAAATCTAATTAAAAACAGATACTTCAGCAAAAAATTCACAAACAGTAGTTTGGTAGGAACGAGCAGACTTGAACTGCTGACCCCTTCCATGTCAAGGAAGTGCTCTAGCCACCTGAGCTACGCTCCTACATTAAAGCAACGATTAAAAGTACATCTATTTTATATATTGGTCAATATTTTTTTACTCAGCCGGCTTATACTTTGCAAGAACTTCGCTTGCATCACCAACCATTACAACTTCGCCACGTTCAATCCAGATAATCCTGTCGCATTTTTCTACCGTGCTTAAGCGGTGAGCAATAATAAGGCATGTCACATTTTCAGCTAAGCTGTCGATAGTTGTTTGTATAAGTTTTTCATTATGTTGATCAAGCGCTGAGGTTGCTTCATCAAAAATCAAAAGCGAAGGATTGGTGTACATAGCTCTTGCAATAGAAACTCGCTGCGCTTGTCCGCCAGAAAGTCCTCCACCATTTTCACCTATAATCATATTATACCGTCTTGGGAAATAATTAATAAAGCTTTCCATGGCAGCCTTAGAACATGCTTCTTTAACACGTTCCATGTTTAAAGCTTTGCCCCACTCACTAAATGCTACATTTTCAGCTAAAGTTCCTGCAAAAAGAAATGGCGTTTGTGGAACATATCCAATTTTCGATGCTAAAGCAGCTGTACGCCTAGGGTTAAGTTTTTTTCCATCCACACAAATATGACCTTCTGTTGTTGGCAATAGACCGCTTATTACACCTGCAAGTGTACTTTTACCACCTCCAGACGCTCCTATTAGACCAATTCTTTCACCCTTTTTGATCTCCATATTGATATTTTTTAAGCAATATCCTAGTTCTTTGGAATAACAAAAACTTACATCATGCAAGGATATGGAACTATCAAATGTAAAGTTAGGATCTGGCTCAGCAAAAAGTACAGAAGGTTGTTGCCTTAGTTTTTCTAATAATTTTATGACAGATGTTGCTGTGGGACGTAAACTGCGTATGCTTATTTGCAAACTTACTATACGATTGCAATAAGGTAGTACTCTCCAAGCTGTTAATACAAGCAAGCTAAGCGCTGTTGAAATTCTTTCAATAGATGCATTTTCAACAAAAACAAGTACCATAACTGAAATAAGCACCATTATGAATCCAACTACTTCCAAAATCCATGAAGGCGCTGTTGGGATTACAAAGTTAAAAGTGCGTGGTATCCGCCCACGATAGCTTGCATTCATAAGCTCTTTTAAAAAGGTTTCTTGCTGCCTATAAATTAAAACTTCTCGAATACCTTTCACCGCACATAATAAGGTTTTTGTTTCACTTTGCGAAGCCTCGGCAACCAATTTAGCATTGTAGTCCAATTGCGCACGCATGGACTTAAAAAATATAATACCTACAGCAAGTGTCATGAACACTACTAAGCTAGTAAGTAGTGGCTCTTGTCCCATAAGGCTCAAAAACAAGAGAAGTACAGTAAAAGCTGTTGCATACATCATAAGTAAATTTGAAAGTAAATTACTTAAATGAGGTCTCCAAAGCATACGTTGGAACATTGTGTTGCTCTCTGCAGAAAGATGCCAAGCATAATCTTTGTACAAAAACCTCTCCATAATCTCTTTACCAACTTCTAGAGAAATATCTTCACCAAGCATAGCTTCAAGGCGGGCAGTAATAAAACTTACAATATTTTTGATGATACACACAACTACTAATATAATAACTGCAAGAATCAATAATTGCTTTGGCTCAACCGTCCATTCTTCTAAGCTAGGGCTTAAAGCAAATAAACCTTGATAAAAAAATGATTCTCGCAATATTTCACTGGTCGTTAAAGCTGAAGCCATGCTGGTTAATGCTAAAATAAAAGCAAGCTCAAGCACACTTTGAAAAAACATAAATAGACCGCAAACTGCAGCATTTATACGTAATCGTTTACTCAAAAGAGGAAAAATGCGCAAAATATCTTGAAAAAAAGCGTTTTTAAAAGAAACTAATAATCCCATACTAAAACCCTAATAAGTAGTATTTTTTTTACAAATGAAGAGGCATATTAAACAATTACTTCAATCAACTAATTCAACCAAGATTTAATATACTATCAGCGCCAAACAAGAAACAGTATGATAAACAATCTACAAATTCTAGAATGCATAAGAATATACAACATATTTTTAAATAACAAACAATATAAAAATGTTACACCATGTTTTATAAATATTCCATGCTTTAAGCTAGGCAGATTTACACTATTTTGCTTAAATAGTAAAGAAACTCAGCACACGTAATATCATGCAAATATAACACGTTAACAACTGTTTTATAGTTTTTTAAAAAGTCAAATTATCTTAATATATAAACAATAATGTACGATCTTTAAAATAGAGATATCCATCAAAAACAACGTACATTTGAATGATTAAATTCACAGGTTATTAGCACGTCATATTAAAATTTTTCAAAAATATTTTATCTTTACACATAAAGCATATTAAGCTAGACGAGAGCCCATGGAAATGTTCGACATAATTTTTTTAGCGACTTGGTTTGCCGCAGGTTTTGTAACCGGAGTTAGTGGCATGGGTGGGGCCATGGTAGCTGTACCAATATTAGTTACCTTTATTGCGCCAGCTACTCTATTTCCTGTATCATGCATTGTTGCCACTGTATTGAGTTTATATATGGCATGGTTGTATTATAAGGACTGTGATTATAAAATTCTTAAGCGATTATTGTTAGGTGTAGTGCCAGGCTCACTGGCAGGAGTTGCTTTGCTGCTCTATGTAAAAGCACAATATATACAATTAATTGCTGGTATCGTTATGGTTTTATTTGTGTACTTACAAATTTTGCGAGATCGCAAAGTTTCAACAATACAAAGAGCTGAAAGCCTAGGAAAAAGTTTACTTGTTGGTTTCACAGCTGGCATACTTATTACATCAATATCATTTGGTGGCCCACCTGTAGCGGCTTATGCGCTTTATTTAGGCTGGTCACGCGTTCAAGCAGTTAGTATCATAAATGTTTTTGGGCTATTAGCTTTTTTAGTTGCGATGATTTTTCAAGCCAGCGCAGGGCTTTATACAAGTGAGGTTTTAAGCCTTGCCGCAACTGGAAGCATTGCATCAGTAGTTGGAGTTATTTGTGCGACACCATTGGCCAAAATTATTCCGTTAAAGACCTTCAAACTTATACTGCTTATAATTATTGGTTGTGGAGGTGTTCTTTGTGTATGGCGTGGATTGGGATTATAGTATAAAAAATCAAATTATAAGAACTGACAAGATATTTATATGTATATATAATAATTTACGCAAAATATCACAAAAAACATTCGACAATGTAAGCTTATAAGTTACAAATTTTTAACATTTACAATATGTTAAAATCCTACCAACTTTTTGTTTTGTAACACATTGTATATTAAAATTCATAATACTTAAAAAGACTTACGTAAGTTTGACAAATCAACACCAATGCATATATGTATTGTAACAAAGATAAACTCCTTAGGTCATTCACCTTAAAGCGTCATAATACAGGAGTTAGTATGTCTGAACAACATAGTCAACAAACTGAAAAACATAGTTTTTTAGAATCACTATATAAACACAGTCCTCTTGCCATTGCTTGTATATCAAGCTCTGGACAGATATATTATGCTTCACAAAAGCTCATTGATTTCTTCAATGTTCATTGTATAAAGTCATGTCACTCTGCTTGGCAAAAGCTTTACAATACACATGCCTTGGCACAAAAATCTGAAAATTTTATCAATACACTGATATTACATATCAATGAAACACTTACCCATGGTATAAGTAGCTTTTATTGGGGTCACCAAACACAAGATGAGGATAAAATTGATGCACAGTGTAATATTTCAAGCATAGCCTATAAAGATGACATTATATTTATTTTACAAATTGTAAAAAGCACAAAAAACAATACAGCATCAAGCACGCAAAGATTTTATAAAAGGGTTAATACAGATATAGTTCATCGCACGCTTACCCCAATTTGTCTTTGGAATAATAATGAAGAAATGATAGATTGTAATGACAGTTTCGCTATGTTGACTGGCTTTTCAGATAGAGAAGATTGTTTACAATCATCAAATCTCTATTTCCCAAAATGTCAGGAAAATGGTGAATTATCACAAGAAATTTTTTCTAAGGAAATTGCTGCAACGTTTACTACCGGATATTCTGGGCGTAAATGGTTATGGCAAAACACACAAAAAGAGCATATCCCCGTACAGCTTAACTTTTTGCGGATACATTATCAGGAAGAAGAAGTGGTTGCACTTTTCAGCTATGACCTTAGAGAATTACTTGAAAATAAGCAGCAAAAAGAAAACGTGGAAAAACTTTTATCTACAATGCTAAACAGCATGCCCTTTGGCGCAAATTTAGTAAATCGTGACCTTCAAATTATCGATTGTAATACTACAGCTTATCAGCTTTTTGGTTGTGAAGACAAAGAAACTTATCTACGTAATTTTTATAATTTATCGCCTCAGTATCAACCCAATGGTGAATTAACTTCCGATGCTATGAAACGCGTAATGCAAAAAGCATTTAATGAAGGTTTCCACAAATTTGAATGGCTACATCATGATATTAATGGAAATACTCTGCCGGTTGAAGTAACTCTTGTAAGGACATATTACAAAAATGAAGATATGGTACTTGGCTATACAAGAGATTTAAGAGAATTAAAAGCAACGCAAGAGTTAGTTGAGGAAGCTGAGCTACGCCACACCTTAATGCTTGATTCAGTACCTTTATGTGTTCACTTTTGGGATGAAAACTCAAACCTTATCTACACTAATCTTGAAGGCGCAAATTTATTTGGTTATGCAACACAAGAAGATTATTTGCTGAATATGGAAGATACTATGCCTGAATTTCAACCTGATGGCATTGCAAGTAAAGAAAAACTAGCACAAGTGATTAAGGATTGCCAGAAACATGGAAGGATTAAGACAGAGGTTACTTGTATACATCCTGTTAGCGGCGAAGAAATACCCCTTGCCGTTTTAGCTGTGCAAACTTTTTACAAAGGTAAACACTCAATAATCAGCTACCTTAAAGATTTACGTGAGCATCAAACTATGCTCAAGGAAATCGCTGCAAACGAACAAGCTCTTAGGGAAGCTAAAGAAATCGCTGAAAAAAGTGCCCAAGCAAAGAGCGAATTTTTGGCAAATATGAGCCATGAAATAAGAACTCCAATGAATGGCATTTTGGGTTTATTAAGGCTATTAGAGGGCACAAAGCTAGACAAAATACAAAACAATTATTTAGAAAAAAGTTTATTTTCTGCTAACGAGCTTTTGCGTATCATTAATGACATTTTGGACTTTTCAAAGATTGAAGCTGGAAAACTTGAAATGGAGTATAACCCATTCACCTTACATAATGTATGCTCAGAAATTGAAAGTCTCCTAGGGCATTCCATACGAGAAAAAAACCTTACTTTTCATATGAATGAAGGTGATTTTTTCTCAACTCCTTTAATGGGTGATTCTTTACGTCTAAAGCAAGTCATGATTAATATTTTAAGCAATGCCATTAAATTCACACATACGGGGAATATCAGCCTTGAAATTAATGCCAACGAACAAAAAAACAACAAATTATATTGTTTATTTGCTATAAAGGACAGTGGCATAGGCTTAAGCCAACAGCAAATTGGTAGACTTTTTGAAGCCTTTAACCAAGCAGATACATCTGTTACACGTAAGTATGGAGGCACTGGCCTTGGGCTTGCTATTTCAAAGCGTATTGTGGAAATGATGCAAGGGAAAATATGGGTTGAAAGTGAGCCAAATAAAGGGTCAACATTTTACTTTGATGCAATTTTTCCTCTAGCAAAAGACAATGCCGATGCAATTCAAAATATAAAATTACCGCTGGAACAAAAAAACCGTAATGAGCACATTTTAGTAGTGGAAGACAATCAAATTAATCAACTTATTGCAGAAGAATTATTATGCAGTGTAGGATATAGTGTAAATATTGCCAATAATGGGCAAGAGGCAATAGATATGCTTGAGAAAAAACATTATGACCTAGTGTTAATGGATATTCAAATGCCTATCATGGACGGACTTACTGCTACAAAAATAATTAGAAAAAAACCTAAATTTAATGATTTACCAATCATAGCAATGTCAGCTCATGCCATGGCTGGCGATAAGGAAAAAAGTATTCAAAGTGGTATGAATGAGCATATTACTAAACCAATTACTCCTAGCATTTTATTTGATTGCTTAAATCACTGGCTAGATAAATAATTTATATTATAAGGAATTCAACACTCATGATTAAAGCATTTAAAAATGATTATAGCCGCACTTGCCATCCTGACATTTTGGAAGACCTTGCTGCAACCAATGATACCCATCACGTTGGTTACGGACGTGATGAAATTTCTTCCCATGCAGCAGGCCTACTCCGCAATCTATGTGCTTGTCCTCATGCTGAAGTTCATTTTATTGCAGGCGGTACACTAACAAATCTAGCTAGTCTATCAGCATTTTTGCGTCCACATCAGGCTATTATTGCTGCAGATAGTGGTCATATAGCAATACACGAAACAGGTGCTATTGAGGCTACAGGTCATAAAATACTGACCACTGCTAGCACTGATGGCAAACTCACTCCTGAACATATTTTGTTTTTATATGAAGAACATAATAACGAACACATGGTACAAGTTAAACTTGTTTACATCTCTCAATCAACGGAGCTTGGGACAGTTTATACAAAAAGTGAGCTTGCTGCCATAGCTGACATCTGCAAAAAGCTCGATTTATACCTATTTGTTGATGGGGCACGCCTTGGAGCATCCATGACTTGTATGGAGGATACCCCAAGTTTAGAAGACATAGCCAAACTTTGTGATGCTTTTTATATTGGTGGAACAAAAAATGGTGCACTATTTGGTGAGGCATTAATACTTGTACACAAAAATATTCAAAATGATTTCCGCTATCTTTGTAAACAACGTGGTGCTTTACTTGCTAAAGGATGGCTTATAAGCAAACAATTTGAAACGCTTTTTACAAATAACCTTTATTATGAATTGGCAAAAAATTCTAACATAATGGCTCAACATATTGATGCAGAACTATGCAAAATGGGTATTTCTTTGCTAGTGCCGACATATACTAATCAAGTTTTTCCTATACTTCCGGTGCAAGCCGTAAACAAATTGGCAGAAATTTATGCTTTTGAAACTTGGTCAAAGCATGGGAAAGAAAAGGTTATCCGCTTTGTAACATCATGGAATACATCCTTGGAGGACGTGCACGGCCTCATCCAAGCTGTCAAAACTGCCTTGACATAATAACATGACCTAGTTTAGGGCTTTGGTAGTTACAAGCAAGCCAACTATAAGTTTTAAACAAATTTATTTAGTATTAATCCATATGAAAACAATACTTATATTAGTAATTTGCAGTTTAGGTCTTATTGGATGTTCAGCAAAGCAAACCAGTTATTCTGGACAAAAAAGCATTGATAAGATTCTTGACTCAAGTTTTAAACCGCAAAGGTTTCAAACTTCAACTTTTATATTATATGGTTTGCTACGTCCTACAAAAAATAACAGTTCGTCTTTGCATGTATATATTGAAGGTGATGGTTTTTCTTGGATTACAAGAACACGCCGCTCTAACAACCCAACTCCCACCGACGATGTCACAAGCAAGCTTGCAGCCAATGACCACACCAATGCTGCAGTATTATATCTTGCACGCCCTTGCCAATACTTGCAAGAGCACGAACTGCCATTTTGTCAGCCTAAATATTGGGACAATCACCGCCTTGCTCCTGAGGTAATAACAGGATTAAATGAAGCCATAAGCCAAGCTAAATCAGCAACAAATGCTCAGTCAGTATCAATTATTGGATTTTCTGGTGGTGGAGGGGCAGCAGTTTTAGTGGCAGCAAGACGGGATGATGTTGTTTTTTTGGGTAGCGTAGCCGGTTTATTGGATCATGAAAAATGGGTAAAAACACATGGTATTTCTCCATTACATGGGTCACTCAATCCCTTGAACTACGCACATAAGGTTAACCATATTCCACAGTTACATATCACAAGTGATGACGACGACATAGTTCCAACACATGTTAACAAAAATTTCTGTGCAAAGCTTAGGCAAGCAAATGCATGCATAAACATACCAGAGTTAGAACACATGTCACCATGGTATAAATATTGGGACTATTCAATGGAGCTTCAATAGTATAATACAGTTACCCCATAAATTCTTTGGAACATTGTATGTGTGGTTATTCGCACTTTGTGCTTTCATCAAGGTTTAAAATTTTAAAATGTATATTTAGTTAAATTGCTGATGCTATTTACCTATACATATAATACAATTTTTATAACACCTTGACAGTCAACACAAATTTTAAAAATTATATAATAAGTGAGTTATAATGTCTTTTGCTGTTATTTTTGCATCTGTGCTATTGTTTGGCTGTACATACGTGAGCCTGCGTTTAATCACACGTACATCATTAAGTGGATTTAAAAAATATCTTGCTTTTGCGCTTTGTTATTCCCCCTTAATAAACGTAGTAGCACGTCAAGAGGTGCGCACATTGGCAAGTCTTGGCGCAAGTGTGCCAAACTGGCTTGATGTAAGCCTTTTTATATCCTATATTTTAATAGGTACTTTATCCATTACAGCTACAGTAATTGCCATATCAGATTTAACCTTACTTGCCAAAAAAATTTACACTTGGTGCACAAAAACTAAGCAAAGGGATAATAAAAGTAATATTAAGCCTGATATAAGCCGGCGTATTTTTATGCAAAATTCGTTAAGTGCAGGTCTAGTCATGGCAAGCGGTGGATTTGTCATTTACGGTGCTACAGAGGCTATGGGCATGCCGGCAGTTAAGCATATAAATGTACCGGTAAAAAATCTTCCTGCCCAATTTGATGGTTTTAGCATTGCACAGTTAACTGATTTACATATTAATAGACCTATACCTATCACTCGTCTTGAAAAAATTGTAGAAACAGTTAATGCTTTGCAACCCGATTGCATAGTTATAACAGGTGATTTATCTGACAGCCGCCCATATCAAGTACGAGTGGAAATGGATCCACTACGCCATCTTAAAGCAAAACATGGTAGTTTTTTTGTAAGCGGTAATCATGAATATTACACCGGTATTGAGTCATGGCTTGATGAAGTTGCGCGTCTTGAATTAACAAATTTGCACAATGAGCACCACGTTATTGAGCGGCAAGGAAGGCGATTACTAATGTGCGGTGTCCCCGATATCAAAGCTCCACATATGTCTACACATATATCAAGCCCCATTTTAGCCCAAAAAGGTAGTCAAACGGACGACATTAAAGTTCTTCTGGCTCATCAACCTCAAAATATCTATGAGGCAGTAACAGTTGGCTATGACTTACAAATTTCAGGGCATACCCACGGTGGACAGTTTTTTCCATGGACCTATGTAACAGACTTAGTGCAACCGTATATTCATGGCTTATATGAAGTAAAAAACACGCAGCTTTATGTAAGCCGTGGTACAGGATATTGGGGGCCACCCTTACGTATTGGAGCACCCTCTGAAATAGCCGTACTTAAGCTTGTAGCAGCAACTTAAGTAGTTATTCGACACTGAAATAATCCAAAACATATTTGATAGATGTGAACAACATGGTAAACGCTAAAATATATTTTATTAATTTAGCAGGTATATATTTTTGTAATCGTGCCCCAAAATACATACCAAACATTCCGCCTAGACCAAAAAGCAGGCCTAAAAAGAAGTCTGGGGCAACATAGGCATTAGCGGTAAACACGGACAACATTTGATAAAATAATACACCAACAATAGAAGTTACAAATGTACCCATAAGAGTAGCCCCAGCTACAATGTATATAGGTAAATTTAAAAAAGTTACAAAAAAAGGTGCAATAATTGCTCCCCCACCTATACCATAAATACCACCTACAATTCCAACCACAAAGGTTAAACAAACTATACCCAATAAAGACACATTATAATGATTATCGTAAAACCTAAAACTAAAACGGCTTAGGCTAAGCTCTGTTACTTCGGTAACCTTTCCTTCAAAACGGCTGTCTAAAATATTATTTTTTATTTTTTCTTCAAGGTTATCGTCCTTTGCTTGCACTTTTGCTATTTTTTTTCGCATACTCATAAGCATTTTAATGCTTATGAACAAAAGTACTCCTGCTGCAAATAGCTTAAAAGCAGTAGCATCAGGCAAATATACAACTCTAATAACAGCTCCAATAAATACACCTGGAATAGTACCAATTACTACCACCCACACCAAAGGCCAAACCAAACGCCCTTCACGCCAATATCTATATACTCCACTGGGGATTGCGACAATGTTAAACATTTGATTTGTAGCACTTACTGAGGGGTGTGTATAACCAAGAAATGACATTTGAAATGGTAATAATAAAAACGCACCGGATATGCCTCCCATTGAGGCAAAAAAGGAAATTACAAAGGCTACAAGTGGAGGTATAAAAGGACTAACTTCCACTCCTGATACGGGGAAAAACATTTATCTTCTCCTCATACAAGGGGTTTTATCATTACTAATTATTCGATG
>CAYJPT010000030.1:0-18827 GCA_964372165.1 uncultured Desulfovibrionaceae bacterium
GTGCTTGTCTGCTATCGCAGCCAACGGTAGTAATTTCATCTGAAATTACTATAATGCAAAAAGTATAAAGCCCTAGCATAAAAACTATGCTAGGGCTTTATTGTCATTTTTATTTTATAAGATTGTTAGCTAAATTTTATATTACGATGCGCTTTGCAACCTTTCTAGCGTGCTATTTAAATCTGAAGCTAATTGAGATAATTCACGCACAGCTGCTGCAGCTTCACTCATACCACCTGAAAGATCATCAGCTATTTGGTTAATTGCTGTTGCAGCTTGGCCAATTTCTTCTGAAGTAGAAGACTGTTCCTCTGCTGCAGTTGCTATACCTGTAATAAGCTCAGCATTGCCTTCTGCTAAGCTTTGAATTTCTGCCAAAGCTTCACCAGATGCATTACTTAAAGCTGTAGCTTCACTAATAATCTTTGCAGCTTTTTCAAACTGAGCAATATTGCTTGCTGTTGATTGTTGTATGCCTGTAATACTAGAACCTACTTCTGTGGTTGCACTCATTGTATTTTCGGCAAGTTTTCTAACTTCATCAGCAACTACAGCAAATCCTCGTCCAGCATCACCGGCTCTTGCAGCCTCAATGGCAGCATTTAATGCTAATAGGTTGGTTTGATCTGCAATGTCAGAAATAACACCCATTACAGAACCAATGGACTCCACTTGTGTTCCAAGAGCCTTAATGTCATTTGATAATGCTTCAGCAACGGCATTGACTTCGCCCATGGCTTTTACAACTTGTGAAACAACTTCTGCACCAGTGCCTGCTTTTTCATAAGTTTCACTGGCTTGAACACGTGCTTTTTCGGCATTACTTGCAACTTCAAGCACAGTTGCATTCATTTCTTCAATGGCAGTAGCTGCAGAAGCAGTTCTGTCACGCTGTTCTGTTGTACCTTCTGATACTTGGTCTACCTGCGCAGAAAGCTGCTCGGCTGCTGTGGCCACTCTAGTAGAAATATCCGAGGCTTGAGTTGCAACTTCAATGATAGTGTGTTGTGTCTTTTTAATACTTGTAACATCTGTTACCAAAACTAAGACTGAGTTTATATCACCAGAATCATTTAGTATAGGTATTGCACTGTACTTAACATCAGCTTGACGGCCTTGTGGGCGTACAACAGTTTCGTTACCGGCTGGTCTTTTAGTTCTGTACGCTATGAGTATTGCATCTTCAGGAGTGCCATTGTCTTCGTTATCAAAAAGAGTTTTACAGTTCTTGCCTGTATAATTATCACCCACTAAGGAGCGCGTAACAGCGTTGGCATAAGTTGCCTTCATTTCAGTGTCCAATACAAATACTGAAGAATCAATGTTTTCTATCAATGCTCTGAAGTTATTTAGAATATTGTTTGTTCCAGCTACAAGAGCTGCAAAATCACCACTAAACTTGCTAGAATTACCACATGCTTCAAGATACCCGTCTTGAACTTTTTTTCCAAGCAGTGAGTATTCATCAACAATTTCTTTAAGTGACTCAGGAATTTTCCGTAATGCATCGGCTAATTTACCAATTTCGTCATTCCTTTTCACATTAAGTGTACCATCAAGATTACCAGCTGCTACCTCAGTAGCAAAAATAACACCACTATTGAGGGCTCGCACTATGGGGCCTACAACCAATAATACCAATATAGTTCCAAGCACAATAGAACCGACAATAATCCAAATGCTAGTATCGCGCATTTCAAAAAGATCAGCAAATACTTCATCATCATCAATAAATGATATTACAGAAGCTTTGATGTCAGTATTGGTGTTGAAGTATAAGAAAATATCATTGCCTTCAGCATTAATATATTCAACTAAACCTTGATCTGTTTTTGAAGCCCATTCCTTATATCTTGGTAAATCGCCAATCTTTTCATCAAAGATTAAATTTTGAATGGGGCTAACAGCTACAAGTCCCTCAGAATTCAATATCAATGTATGCCCGGTTTCTCCCCTTTCCATTGCGTTTACAATTTGGGTGAGAAAATCAACTCTAATAGTTGAGCGTAACACACCAACAGTTTTGCCATCTTTTATAATAGGAGTACTAACAACCATGACTGGTACGCCATCTAAACGGCTCATAAAAATGGTTGAGAAATAAGTATCGCCTCTAATGGCTTCTTTGAAATATTCTCGATCTGAAAAATCACCGCCTACTGGGGCAGTTTTCAAGTTCGATGATGCTATGGTTATACCCTTAGTATCAAGCAAAGTTGCACGCATAAGAGAAGGGTAAAGTTTGAGCTGATTTTCTAAAAAAGTTTCAAGCTCTTGCACACTTGGTGCAGGTAGTCCAAAGTCAGTAGGGAAGAAGTTTCTAATCATTGGAGCGGCTGCAATCCTGGTAATGTCTGCCATGCGCTCTTGTGAAAAAGTAGTAATAGTTCGAATCAGAGAATTCGTTTCGCCCTGAAAATCCGTTTCGATGGCTTTACGAATATTGGCTTCTGCAGCCGTGTAGGATAAATAGCCACTAACACCAAGTAACACTACAAGCAGACCAATCATTGGTATGAGTAATTTGAACTGTAACTTCATTGTACATCTCCTCAATTAGCGAATTGTATACTTTTCTACTTAGCTGAATGATAAATACATTTTCTACACAAGTAAACACAAAATCGGCGTAATCAATTAATTGTTTATAGTAATTTCATTTTAAAAAATATTTTTCAAAAAAAATATTAACTCTTGCGTAACATTATATAATTATACAGTAATAATATCTATTAGAAAAAATGTTAATTTGCTACCGCAAAATGGGGGAAGTGAGCGTGTTTTTCAGCAGTGAAGCACAAAGTTGTTATATACAGTTATACTACCCTTGTGATAGGCATATAATAATTGAAGGAAATGCTGATTTATTCTTCAAGCAGAATAAATCAGAAAGGCACACTGCCTTCATTCGTCCTGTGGGACGCAAAAAAGCGTTGTTTTTTGCTCTCATTCGGCGTGCAAAGTAGGCACAATTGCCTACTTTGTAAGGAAACGCACAATATGTTTTTTGACTTGTTGATTTAATCAGCGTTTCCTGAAGTTTTATTGTAAAATTTCAAATTTTTTCACGCATTTTTGGCATTGTGCTATTGGTGTGCCTGAAAAATGCTCTTCACGAAAGGCCACAAAAGCCGATTTTTCCCAAATATCAAGAATATTTTCTTCATTCACATTGCCGTACACTAATTTAGGGGCGCTACCTTCTGGTACATTTAGGTAGATGCATGGTGCTATAGTACCGTCTGCATCTATATATAAGCTTTTTTGTATATTTTCACGGCATTGCGCAATAGGGCTTAAACCTGGCAAAGCATAATATATGTGCCGACCATGCAATTTGGCTTCTTTGGCAGCTTGTTGTAGTAGAGTTTGAGCTTTTGAAATCACATGAAAATCGTGGGGATTTATGGCAAGGTTGCTTTGACTTGGATCAGCCAAATAGTCAAGCGTACTTACCACACTGGAATGAATTTGTAATTCATTCATAAGTTCTGGTAGCTTGGCAATAGTATCCAAATTGTCAGCCAAAAGCATATAAGCAAGGTGTACTTCTAAATGTACAGCCATGTGCTTATGCCGTACTTGTTGTAAAAGTTTTATATTTTCACAAACCTTATGGAAATCAGCTCCTTTGCGTGATTGATTGCTAATAGCATCGGTGCCAGCAAGTGAAAATGCTATAACATCCATGCCGCTTTGAACAATTTTTTTTGCTATACCATGATTTAAGTTTAGGCCGCATGAAGTAGACGACACAAGGCAGCCAGCCTTACGAGCTAAGCTTACAAAATCAAAAAAATGTGGATTTAATAGTGGCTCACCCCAACCTTGCAAATGCACACGGGTAACTTGTTTTAATAAAGGCCACAAATTAACAAAAGTATGTGCTTGCATGTGACGAGCATTCCAGTGTGCCGCCTTGGTTGTATGCGGACAATAGCTACATTTGGCTGCACAATGGGAAGTAACCTCCACCTGTATACAATCAAAGGGTCGGGCTTTGGGGCGTATTAAATCTTTAAATATTTCAATGATATTTGCCTCGCGTAGAGCAGGGTGGTCAAATGGATTATTAAAGTTTGTAGCAATGGGGAATGTATTAACTTTCATGATGATGTAAAGCGTGAAAACCACGTCTTTTTTGGGCTTTCAATTTGCCATTTGGTTTGTACAAAGGGTATAGTGGCCTTAGCCCCCCACTTTTGCTTAAAAAACTTTATGCCGTCGTTTATGCCAAGACCTAGATTGCATTGACTATGTCCATGTGCATTAGCTGCATTAAAAAGTGCATACAATAAAGCATCTGCTACTCCTGGAGAAGCATAAACTTGCCTAAAAGCAAACATGTAAAATGCTGTGCTAAAGGAAGAAAAATCTGCAACGGCACAAGCAAGTAGCTCATGTGTGTCCTTAGAATAGGCAGAAAACAATTCTACCTGTGGTGATATCATTATGTATGTACTAAGGCGTTGTAGTATGGTGCAAAGTGCTGCATCCATAT
Source organism: uncultured Desulfovibrionaceae bacterium (assembly GCA_964372165.1). Lineage (GTDB taxonomy): Bacteria > Desulfobacterota > Desulfovibrionia > Desulfovibrionales > Desulfovibrionaceae > CAYJAD01. The sequence goes on from CAYJPT010000030.1 coordinate 4,502, forward strand.
TTTTATTGCAAATATAATTGAGCATCATTTCTTGGTGTGCACTGCTCCAAGCACCTTGTCCATGCGATTTAATAATGTCTACTTCACTTGTGGCACGCGTGAGCATGTTGCGCACTTTTACTTGAGGTTTAGGAGCAGGTATGGGCAAAATCCAATAGGCATCATGGGCGCTGCTTATGGCATTGTTCGGAGCTATGCTTGGCCGTACTGGAGCTAAAACCGTTAAATTTAATACATTTAATTTTGCGCAAATTTTTTCAATAACATCATTAAGTGCGGCAGTATTATGAGCATCATGCAGGGCATAACCCACAAGCACTACATTGCCGTCCTTGCTATGTACAACATAATCATCAATCAGTTCACTTTGCATGTTTGAAACAGCTGCAACATAGGGTAATAATTGATCTGGCGTGATGGCTTGAGCATTGATGTATTGTGTGGCTTGCATTATGTTCATATTTCGTTATCCTGTGCAGAATTTGCATATAGCTTATGTTTAAGCGTTGGATATACCTTGCGAACACTGAAACCGTCTTCTTTTAGCATATGACGCAAATTAAGCATATGAGCTGTACCCACAAAAACTACACAACGACCTTGCTCCATAAAAGGTCTCATTCTTTGCCTAAAGCGCTCATCTCTCTTGCTTATAATAGTTTCGGTACGTGTTGGAAATTCGGCACTTGTCCCCATAAGTTGCATGAGGTCACCGGCAAGGTAAGCTCGGACATTTTTCTTAATCATGCTTGGCCAATTTTTACAATTTTGAAAATAGCGTATAACTCTATCTGGTGGTACTGAGTTAAGCGAAGCTAATTGCTCCTCAAGACTTTCCATGGCTACAACTGTTTTTCCCATTTGATGTGCCAAATTCCATGCTTCAAGATCTACCGATTGTCGCCAACCTTGTCGCTCTAAAAAGGCTGTCCAAAGAGTAAATAGAGCAGTCCATGGGCGAGTATTTTTTAAATACCAAACTACATCAATCTTACGTTCAGCTTCCACATTGAGTAAGCGCGGCCAAAACCCCTCCGCACCACGAACCATGCGACTTAATTGCTTTATGTCTGCATTACTTAAATTTGCAAAAAGTGGTTTTTGTTCATCATTAATATCAAGTCCGTTTGCTTCTACTAATTTAAGGCTTTCATTATCAAGTGGCCCTTCAAATATGATAGTGTCAGCTTTTGCAAAAAGTTCATTAAAGGAGCGTTCAAATGAATAACAAAAAAAATGTGCTGAACCACCAATCCATGAGATGCGATTATTTTTTTCCACTTCCCAAAGCATAGCGTAAGGACGTTGCTCTGGTAGCTTTGCCCAAATTTCACGTTTTGACAAACCCACAAAAGACGCCATATCGTCTTGTGCTTGTGGTGTGCCCATGACAGCCTTGAGTATGGTGTGTGCATGTTGTTTAAGGCTTATTGAGCCTTCTAATTCTTGCCATGAGGCCATAACAAAAGATTGTGCTTCTATGCCGCCCCATTTCTTCTTAAAGCGTGTAATGCCAGCATTAACTCCAAGCCCTAAATGTATAAAGTCTTTTTTCTTATCACGTGCCAATTTAAGCATATGTGCAAAAAGGGCATCAGTTGCATGTGGAAAATAATTTTCTTTTGAATGAGTACCCAAGATATAAGAACAAAATTTTTGTGGTGCAAAATCTAATAGCAGTGAAGCAACTAAATTATCATTATTATCCCAAGCATTAAGTAAGTATAAGTTTTCAATACCTTGTGCCATAACTTGGGCAGTGCTTGCATAAAGGCTGCGTACCTTATTATTAAGTGGTACTCTTGCCATAAATTCTGTCCATAGGCGACGATGCGCTGGACTAAAAACATTATTTAATTCTATTCTTAGATGTTTTTGGGCTTTCTCCAGAGGATTAATTAATTTCTTAGGTATTGGAGCATTGGCAGGTAGAGTATAAAAAATATCTCTTTCTTCAACATATGATTGTAAATCGTGTGGTATATCCGGTGCAATTAAAAAACACGTGGTAGCTTTGGTACGTTGTAGAGCTTTATCTTTTGCTTGAATTAAGTTCTCATGGTTGTAACTACCGCTTAATGGATAGCCAATGATGGTAAGCCAGTCTTGGTCAGTAAAAAATAAATAATTATCTACTACAAAAGATGTACCGCCAGATACAGCACACATAAATGGTGCTGAGTGCTCCGGTACTGAAGCTAGAGCAAGAATTGTAGTGTTTTGCATAAATTTACTCGATCCTTTTGTCAAAACAAACTATTATTTACCAGCTAATGGATTGATTATATGCTATTCTCGCTTCAAACTTGGCATAGAAAAAGTGAACTTGCAAGTATTCCTTTTTATTAAAGCATGTGATAAATGTTTTGAAGGTACAATTTATTTAATAATTTTCTTTGTTAAGGTATATATGAAAAAATACATTTTAATTTTGTTTTGCATTGTTTTTATGAGTGCCTGCATTAGTTCAGGTTCTGAAAAAACGCTTGAAAATATGGCACATGCTCTTGATAATAAAGATGCAAATCTTTTTTTGGCACAAATTAACATGACACGTTTTGCCACAGCCCAAATTAATAACATGACACAGGCCAGCAAGCCTTTGCAAGCCTTAGATGCAGTGGGCAGAATGCTTGGGCTAGGAGGTATGGAAGATCTACTTGGTGCTGTGCATGATATGAAAAGAGAACAAACTGAGTTTTTTATGCACGGAGTGAGTACGGGGGAACTTATGCTTATGTGTAGTACATCTACAACACCTAATTGCCCTTGGTTACCTGATGCATTGCGTCAAGCAAGGATGGTTGAAGTGTCGGATACTGCTGTTATAGCACAAATTACCACACCCACCAATATTAGTTCTTGGCTTGCCATTGCTAAAGATGGGGAAAAATGGAAGGTAGTTGGCCAGTCTGCCCTTGAGTCAGTAGCAAGAAATTATGCGCTTAATCAAAAGCCTACTAGTAGTTATAGTTTAGATGAACCAAGTCCACCTCCGCCACCCCGTAGCAAAAAAGAACCTGAAGAACCGGTACGGTTTTAGTAATGTATATGTTTAAAAATTGCATGGATATTATGTTAGCATCGGCTTCACCACGCAGGCAATTATTTTTGCAAGAATTGGGGCTTAAATATAGTATTTTTGAAGCTCATGGGGCAGAACCTCAACCGAATATGCATGAAGATTCCACAAGTTATGCCAAACGTGCTGCCAAGGCCAAAGCTCAATATGTGGCAAAGCACTTTACTCAAGGTGTAGCACCATTTAATAATGATTATGTTGTGATATCTGCTGATACTGTTGTAAGTGTGATGGGGCAAATATTAGGTAAACCGAAAAGTTTTATTCAAGCTTTAGAAATGTTAAAACTACTTGCAGGAAAAAGCCATACTGTTATTAGCGCAGTAAATATTATCTTTGTTTCAGCGCAGCACATAATACGCGAGATAGACTTTTTTGATAGTACTGAGGTGACTTTTCATGCTTGGTCGGAAGATATATTGGCTGCTTATGCTCAATGTGGAGAGTCCTTTGATAAGGCAGGTGGCTATGCTATACAAGGACGCGGGGCTTTTTTAATAGATAGTATTAGTGGCTCTTGGAGTACAGTAGTGGGCTTGCCTGTTAATCAATTAGTTGAAATTTTATTGAAAAATGAGGTGATTACAACGACAAGTTAAGAGAAAGTTCGCACGGCGCAAAATAAGCCAGAATTCACTTCTGGCAGCCCCGAAGGGGTATTTGGAGGCAATATTTATGCCAAAGCATAGCCCTAAGGCCACGGCAATCTAATTTGCAAGATGGTATTTCCTCTTAATGACGCTTTTAAAAGCATGGATTGCCGCGTCGCATCGCTATTAGCACGATTTTTAACAAAATCCCCGAAGCGATGCTCCTCGCAATGACTTTTGCCTAATCGGTAGTCATTGCGAAGAAAAACGCTTCTGGAGTTTCACTAAGCTGCGAAATTGATAGCGTTTTTCTGTGGCAATCCATCTACAGAATTTATACCAGAGGACAGAATTCCCCAAATTAGATTGCCGTGGCCCTAAGGCAATGCGTGGTGTCTTTCTGAAAAACGCATGTAAATGCTTTTACAAGCTTCGACTAAGTTAGAAAGTATAAAGTAAAAACGCCGGAAATTAGTGCATGAAGTACACTTTTCCGGTATTTTTATAATATTAAACTATAGTTTTTAAGCTTTGACCAAGTTACTTGGAGTAAACTCTCTTAACTTGTTTTTATGACAAATAGCGTAGTAACGTATGTATTATATAAAATATTTAAAGCTACATTAAAAGCACAATAGGCATTATGCCTAAAAGTTAATGCGTACTTGCTCTTCACTTTCTTTGGAGCGTCTCTCCATACATCCTATAACCCAAGCGTTATATTGCATAGCTTTAATACGCGCTACAACCTCGTCAGCGTCATCTGCATTAACTACAAAAATGTAACCTATTCCACAGTTAAAAATTTGTAACATTTCTTGCCATGAAAGCTGCCCCACATCTTTAACCCAGTTAAATACCGCAGGCATACTCCAAGAACCAAAATCTATGCTTGCCTCAATTTGTGTGGGTAAAATGCGGCAGATATTATCATAAAAGCCTCCACCTGTGATATGTACCATTCCGCTTACGTCAATATCACGTAACATATTACGAACTAGCTCTACATAAATATGTGTAGGTGTAAGTAGTACTTCTGCAACACTTAAGTTTGTTCCTGGGAAAATATCATCTCCTTTAAGGCCGCTTTGCTCAAGCAACTTACGGGCCAAGGAATAACCGTTGGAGTGTAATCCAGAGGACGAAACGCCAATAATTTTGTGCCCAATTCTAATTGACGAGCCGTCAATAATTTTAGAATTATCCACAATGCCAACACAAAAGCCAGCCAAGTCATATTCGCCATCGGCGTACATGCTAGGCATTTCAGCAGTTTCTCCACCTAATAATGCACATTTTGCTTGAGCACATCCTTCGGCAACGCCACTAATTACCGCTTGCGCCTTTTCAATGTCAAGCCGTCCTGTTGCAAAATAATCTAGAAAAAATAATGGTTTAGCACCCTGCACTAATATGTCATTTACACTCATGGCAACAAGATCTATGCCAACAGTGTCGTGTTTATCAAATTGGAAAGCTAATTTTAATTTAGTACCCACGCCATCAGTTGATGATACAAGCACAGGGTCTTCAATTCCTGCCAAGTCAGGTCTAAATAGACCTCCAAAACCACCAATTTCTGACATAACTCCAAGAGTCTGTGTTTTAGCTACAGCCTGTTTGATGCGTGAAACAAGCTCATTACCCGCATCAATATTAACTCCAGCTTCAGTATAGGCTTTAGCGCGCCCTGATGACATGTGTTAGCTCCTTGTAAAATATTGCGATAAGAAGTATATATCAGCTTCTTTAGAAAGTTCCAAGTCAATAAAGACGTGTTTTTGAGGAAACACTCATACTAATTATTGCAATATGCTGTGATTTATATTAAATATATTTTCAAATGTTAGGAGTTTTTATGCAAATACTGATATTATTATGTATTGTGTTGGCTTTTCCAACATCAGCTATAGGCGAAACCTACTATGAAACAAGACGTGACTATTTTTATGGTACTGGAAATAGCTTTGGTGGTAGCTCAAGTACCTATATTGATCCTTTGACTGGAGATGTCATCATATCTGTAACACCTCGTGATCCTAATATATTGTATGATTCCCCTTCCTACAACTCACAAAATCCTATATACATATACCCCCAAGTGACGCCATACTTAGGCCCTAATCCACCTATGGGTTATAATCCATATGTGGGATATCCACCGCCGGGAGTGCATCCACCTAAGGGACATAGGCCGCCGCAACCGGGAGTGAATCCATCGCCGGGAGTGCGTCCACCTAAGGGGCATAGGCCGTCGCCGCCGGGAGTGAATCCGCCTGTAGTGAATCCGCTGCTTCCACCTGAAGTTCACCCTCCGGGGGCTTATCCACCACCACATTTTTAGGGTAGGTACGCACATTAAAACTGAGTGGAAATTTTAAGCCGAAATCATGCTAGTGTTTTTTAAAATAGTATTTGATTATTATTGCTCATGTTTATGCTACAGTGTTTTATGTTATATTTAGTGTTATCGAGATGATAATTGTGTAATGTTTAGTGAACTACAGTAGGTTTTTATGGGAATAGATCTTTCTCGCAATCTTAATAATGGTAGAGTAGAGTGTTTACTTTGTCACCATCGATGTAAAGTGTCCGACGGCAAAAAAGGCATTTGCGGTGTGCGCATGGCCCAAAGGGGGCGTATTCAATCCTTGGTGTCAAATGTTGTGGCTTCTGTGGGTGTTGATCCTATGGAAAAAAAACCTCTTTATCATTACTTACCGGGTACAAAAGTTTATTCCATTGGTAGTCCCGGCTGCAATTTTGCATGTCAATTCTGTCAAAACTACCAAATATCACGTTCCCCTGCAGATAGGGGAGTGATAGAAGGTAAAAGAACCAATGCCGATGTTTTAATACGTGAAGCATTGCGTTCAAAATCACAAAGTATTGCTTTTACGTATAATGAACCTACAGTATTTTATGAACTCATGTTTGATATTAGCAGCAAAGCGCACATTCATAATTTAGATTGTATTATGGTTTCGAATGGTTATCAAACGCTAGAATGTTTATCTACTATTTATAATCGCATTCAGGCTGCAAATATTGATTTAAAATCCATGAGTGATAATTTTTACCGTAAGTATTGTGCTGCAACGCTCGCGCCTGTACTTGAAAATTTAAAAGTTATGTTCAAGATGGGATGGTGGTTAGAAATCACAACATTATTAATACCTGGCCTTAACGATAGTGAAGCTGAACTTCGTGACTGTGCACGCTTTATTTGTAAAGAACTTGGTCCACATGTACCTTGGCATATCAGTCGCTTTCATGGTGCATATCGTATGAGTAACTGCTCACCAACGCCCATTGCATTGTTGGAACGCGCCCGTATGATAGGCTTTGAAGAGGGTCTATATTATGTGTATGTGGGAAATACCGGTGGTATTGAGTCTGCTTCAACTATGTGTCCTGACTGTAAAAGTGTATGCATATCACGAGAGAGTTATTTTAGCTCCAACAACCTAAAGCAAGGAGCTTGCCCCAAGTGCGGTCGAATGATTGAGGGTGTATGGAAAAAAACTTAATTCTTGTTTATACAGGCAATGGCAAGGGTAAGACTTCAGCTTGCCTTGGTCAATGCTTGCGTGCTTTGGGTCAAAACTTAAATGTAGCTTTTGCTCAATTTATGAAGCGTGATGAGCAAGCCGGTGAGCAAGTGATGCTACATAAATTATTAGGGGCTAATTTTTTTGTTGGTGGCATTGGCTTTTTTAGGCAAGAATCAGAACGTGCTTTACACCGTGAGGCAGCACTTAATACATTGAGTTGGCTTTGCACTCACATTGTAAGTATGGATATGCTTATCCTTGACGAAAGCTTATACGCATTGCATGCAAAACTACTTGAAAAATCAGAGATTGAAAATCTTATGCAACTAGCTTGCACGCATAATACACATTTAGTATTTTCTGGACGCAACGCACCATCATGGTTAATTGAGCAAGCACATTTAGTAAGTGAAATACAAGAAATAAAACATCCTTGGCAACAAGGTATAAAAGCTAGTAAAGGGATAGAATTTTAATGAAAAAACCAAATGTTTACATTGCTGCATCATTTAAACACAAGCATGCTGTACGTCTTTTGGGTCGTGAATTAAATAAATTGGGCTTTAATATTTTAGACTGGACTGAAAAAGCCACTCCACCTCCAGGGCTAAATCCTGCCCAAAGGCGTGAATGGATGGATACTGATATCGAAGGTGGTCAGGTATTTTCTTTTTGCCATAAGTCTTGCGTAAACTCAGACATACTTATTTATTTTGGTGAATCCGGTCAAGATGCAGGAGTTGAGGTCGGCATAGCTTGTGGAAGTGGTGTGCCAATCCTTGGTATTCGTGGACCACTTGAAGCACCAGGGCTTATGTTACATGGGGCAACTGATATATGGGTTGATAGCATCGAAGATGCTTTGCACCTAATGCACTTGGTTGCAACACAGTATAGTAGTGACACAAATAATATAAATTCTGCAGATGATTTTAAGGTGCGTGTGCTTTGCTCAAAGATTAATGCTTATAAAGATGTTGATTAAGGTCACTTCAACGTATTGTCATTCAACATAAGGAAATACTACTTTATCCTGCAAGCACAATAAAGCAGAAAGGCACACTGCCTTCATCCGCCCCGTGGGACGCAAAAAAAGCGTGGTTTTTTGCTCTCATTCGGCGTGCAAAGTAGGCACAGTTGCCTACTTTGTAAGGAAACGCACAATATGTTTTTTGACTTGGTGACTTAATCAGCGTTTACATAAATTATTAATAATAGTTTGACTAACAAAATATTTATGTAAAAAAATTTCGTGCGTCGTAAAATAAACCAGAATTCACTTTTGTTTATCACGAAGAGGTATTTGGAGTGAAGCGTACCTTTTATATTGTATGAAGTAATTTTCTAGCGTTCACGTAGGGCTCGTTGTTGTGTTTTGATTAGTGGCTTTAATAAATAATCAAGAATAGTTTTTTTCCCCGTAATTATATCAACTTCTGCCATCATACCGGGAATAATTGGTAGTGTTTCATCTCCATGCTGAAGATGTGCGTCATTTGTACGCACTTTAACGTAATAAAAGGTATCACCTTGTTTGTTTTCTAAGGTGTCGGCGCTAATATTTTCAACAACAGCATCCATACCGCCATAAATAGAAAAATCATAAGCACTAATGCGCACTAAAGCCTTTTGGCCAGGATAAAGAAAAGCAATATCAGCAGGGCTAAAATTTGCCTCAATAATTAATGAATCGTCACGTGGTACTATTTCCATGACTGTAGCACCTGGCGCAACAACACCGCCAACGGTGTTTGCATAAATAGCTTTTATAATACCATTAACTGGAGAACGCATTTCTGTGCGTTCAACCTTATCGCCGCCTGCAGTTAGCAATTCACGCAAAGAAAGTAGCTGTATTTGTACTTCATTAAGTTCTTGTCTATACTCTGACTCAAGTTCAGCTTTACGTAATTTTAGGCGTTCTTCTGCATCTTTTACTGCTAATTCAAGCCTTGGTATGGAATGTTCAAAACCTGCAAGTTCTGCTTTTAATGCTTGTAAGCGTTGTTCAATATCTAAAAATTCAACTTCCGAATAGGCGCCTGCTTTTAAAGCTGGTAAAGCTAAATTGCGCTGCTTTTCCACAATGGCATGGCTTGTCACGGCTTGGGTTTGAGCCTCTTTTTGTTCAGCTGCTTCACGCATGGCAGATTCAGCTGAAAGGGTAAATACATCAATCTCTGCTTGATTTTTAGATCGTGCTGCCTGTAACAAATCATTTTGGCGACGTACAAGCTCAGGCACTTCTAAAACATCAGCACTATATGCTGGCTCACCACCTACAATTAATGCCTCAAGTCTAGCAATGCTTGCCTCATGCTCAAGGCTACGAACCAGTGCATCCCTATACTGGCTTCCAGCGGTTTCATTATCAATGCGTAAAACAACGGCATTTTTTTCTACTCTTTGGCCCTCACGCACAAGAATTTCTTGAACAATACCGCCTTCAAGGTTTTGAATAAGCTGCACCCTTTGTGAGGGTATAATTCTGCCCATACCTCTAGCAGTTTGATCTACTTCTGCAAAAGCTGCCCAAAATAATAAAATTAATACGGCAATGGCACTACCCCATACTAAACGTATAGAAGCTTTGGTTGCATCTTTTTCTAATGAGTCTGGTACAAAACCCCGCATTAAAAGAGATAAATAATATATAGGCTGTTTTAATTTCAGAGTTTTCTTCATATTCTTTTTTGCTCTATGGCTTCTTGCGTTGTACCGGTCCACACTATACGCCCTGCATCTAAGCCCACGACACGATTTACTAGATTGAGCATAGTAGCCTTGTGTGTACAAATAATTACTGTTTTATTAGCAAAATATGGTTGAAGCCTATTTATAAGGCGATATTCAGAGGCAAGGTCGAGTTGTGCCGAAGGTTCATCAAGAATAATAGTGTGTGGATCACCAAGTAAGGCACGGGCAAGGGCAACACTTTGTGCCTGACCACCAGAAAGTCCAACACCTTGTTCGCCAAGCGTCATATCAAGCCCAAGAGGGTGTTGACTCGCAAAATCCAAAACTCCCGCTAATTCTGCAGCTTTCATTAGTTGAGCTTCATCGCATGGCCCTGCAAAAGGCCAAGCAAGGGCAATGTTGTGGCGTAAAGTTCCGCGAAATATACGAATTTCTTGCGGCAAATAACCAACTTTATTTCTATACGGTTGCATGGCAGCTACTCGCATGTCAACATTCCCAAGTAACACCCGCCCATCGGTTGGAGAATAAATACCTGCATATAATCGAGCTAAAGTAGACTTACCAGCGCCGGATGCACCGACAAAGGCTAATTTAGAACCAGGCATAATTTGCATTTTAATATCTTGTAATGCTGTAGCCTGTTGGTTAGATGATGGATAACTGAAATATACTCTTTCAAAAGTAACTGGCACAGCAATGGATGAATCAGGTAACGATGTTTCAGAATTTGCAATGTCATCTTCATCAGGTAGGGGATTTTCCGTTGGCAGTTGTAGCAGTAAATGTAATTGTTTAACAGACAACAGCGTTTTTTGTAAATTTGCTAAGATATTAACTAAGCTAATGATGGGTCCTAAGCAACGCCCAAAAAGAATTACGCAAGCGATAAGTGCTCCTGAGGTCATAAGTCCATCAGAGATGCGGTACACCCCCAAAACAACTACTGAAATAGAAAGTAATGCTCCGCAATACACCATAGTGTTGTTAAGCATATTTGAGTGCCTGCGCGCAACTACGGCTGAATCAGCATTATAGGCAGTGTATTTGTCCCATAGTTGTAAAAGCGCATTTTCCATACGTGTGGCACGAATTGTTTCTAGGCCTAATATCATTTCTGTCAAAAAAGATTGCTTTATTGCATTAGAATGCATAACTTTATTTGAAGTTTTTTCAATTTTACTTTGTATAAAAATAGCAAATATTGTCAATAAAGGAATGGCGAACAGTGGAATAAAGCCGATGGTTCCACCAATCATAAAGATTAGTATTATGAAAAATAAGGTAAAAGGAAGATCAAAAATGGCAATAACAGTATTTGAACCTAGGAATTCGCGTACATATTCAAGTTCACGTACACGAGCAATAATAGCGCCTATGGAATTTGTTTGCTTTTGGCCATAAAGAGCGTCAAGGCGAACATTCATAAGGTGCTTTAGAAAAAGAGACTGCATTTTGATGTCAGCATTACGTCCGGCTAAGTCAACAAAATACATGCGCATTCCACGCAATACAACATCTAATGAAGTGGCAATGACCATGCCAATACTTAAAACCCATAGACTTTCAAAGGCATTATTAGGCACAATGCGATCATACACATTCATTATGTATAAAGGCATGGCTAAGCTTAGTAAGTTTACAATTACCGACGCTACAAGCACATGCCTATACAATGGAAAATACCTAGCAAGGCAATCCCAAAACCACTCATAAGACTTTTGCATATTTTAATTAACGTGGCTGCGTTAATGTTGACCCTTCAAGAGCCTCTTGTTGGTTTAACGTCTCTGGCTTGAACTTCCACATAGGAACACTGGGAGCCATTTGCGTGGTATTAATTTCTAATGATCCACGGCTAATGTTTACTTCTTCCAAAAGTTCACCAGTAAGAGCAAGCATGCGATATTCACCAATTATGGCATCAGTATCACGAATTTCTCTTTCAACTGCACTAAAATAATACTCACCTTCGGCATCAAGTACAGAAAGTAAATCTCTTCTACCAACTGCAAATTGGGTGTCATAGTTAATTTTTGCACTTTTGGCAGCCTTAGCGGCGGTAGCATAAAATTTGGCTTGTTCTTTTGAACTTTTTGTTACAGCATAAACTGAAATTAATTCTTCATTAACCTCGTCCATTGTTTGGTGTAATATTTGGCGTAATTCGCGCACACGGGCAGATTTTGCCTTAACAGTGGCAACATCTCTTCCGCCGCTATAAAGGTCCCATTGCATATTTAGCATAGCTGTCCAAGTGAATTGGCGTTGGTCGCCATCATAACCGTTTGTTGTGAACGTTGGACCAGCATCAATGCTAAGTTTAGGAGCAAATTCGCTGCGAGTAGTGTCCACATCAGCCATAGCACTACGAATGGCTGCCAAATCGGCTTGGATTCTGAGATTTTTGTTAATACTTGCATTGCGAGCGGCATCAAGGTCTGTAATCATAGTTTTTGGTAAATTAACGGCTTGTAAATTTTTTGGAGTTGGTTGACCTGTAATGCGCGTATATGTGGCCATAGCAGTATGCAGGCCTTGTGTATGGGCTATTAATGATGCATTGGCACGTGCAAGGCGGCCTTCTACTAATTTCACATCACCTTGATTGGATAATCCTTGATTAAATCTAGTGCGTAAATTTCTTAAAATTTTAGCATTTTCTTCAACATTTTCTTTAGCAAGAGTTACAAGTGACCGACGACGCAAAACGTCAGCATGAGCACTTATTGCAGAATAAGCTAAGGAGTTTGCACTATCCATAAGCTGCCAAGAACTAAAATTTTTCATTTCTTCATTCATACGTACCGTGGCAGAAGTCTTACCGCCTTCCCAAATGGATTGACTTAATACTAAACCAGTGCTGAAAGCTCCAACAGCATGCTGATCTCTACCAGTTTCGCGGGTAATAGCATTGTCTTGTTGTTCAACGCCTGCTCCGGCCCAAATTCCAATACTTGGGTAGTAACCAGATTCAGCTGCGCGTACTTCATGTTCTGCTCTTTGGCGTGCTTCTTGAGCGGCTTTAATATTTGGGCTGTAATTAAAAGCAAAATTTAAGGTGTCACTTAGACTAGTTGAACCAATAGTAGCACTATATGATTTTTGCGTAGGCATGCATAGTAAAATTCCTAAAAATATAGCTAGATACAGATGTAATTTTTTTGCCTTCATGTGGTTACCCCTTTTGTTCATATTATTAATTGCTTATATCAAGTTAGTGAGAATATGTCAATTTTTTTTACATTTTAAAATTTACTTATACACAGTTAATCAAAATTTATATATCGCAATCTATTAATTTAGGGGCTTTGAATTGACATTAATAAGGGCAAATGCTAGAATAACTATGAAACGATAGTTATTATAAAATGCTAAGTCAAAGTCTTTAGCAGTGACTGTATCGTAAGGAGCTTATATGGCGCTATCAATAGCTGCAACAATAACAAATGCTACAGGGCCTATTTCAGTAGAACGCAATGGATCGAATATAGAGCTTTCTGTTGGCGATAATCTTTATGAACAAGACATAATAAGGACTAATAGCAATAAAGTAAGCATTGAATTCACTGATGGTTCCACTGCTGAACTAAGTCCTAACTCTATGTTGACTGTTCAGTCTTATGCTTATGGAGATGCGATTGACCCTTCATTTATTCTCAATCTTGCTACAGGAGCCATGAGTTCCATAAGTGGTAAGGTTGTTGAACAAAACCCTGATGCATTTAAGGTTGTAACACCTAAGGGTACTGTGGGTATTCGCGGTACGCATTTTTTGTCTAAAATTAATACTGACTCTACTGTTGTGCATGGTCTTGTTAGTATTGACCAAGGGCATACCCTTGTCATTACAACCCATACCGGCAACACCCTCACTTTAACAACTGCTGATCAAGGTGTGTTAATTGGTGCTGATATAGACAGTACACTAAAGTCATTAACATTTACAGACAAAGAACTGTCTGACTTAATAAATGAAATTATAATTCCTGACACAGATGACAATACATCAACCATTTTGTTAATTGATACACAAGTAAGCGATGCTTTTGGAGAACTGCAGATAGATGCACTAACATTAAATTTAGCTAACCGTGGCATTATAAGTGAAATTTTACCTCTACAAATTTCAGATTCAGCGTTTTTTGCAAGTACTGAGCAATTAGCTGTAAGTAATGTTGCATCTAACACAATTGTCCAAGATGTTCAAAACACTACTGGTGGCTTAACTCAACAACAGCCTCCAATAGTTACCCCGTCCCCAACTCCAACTCCGACTCCGACGCCGACACCAACACCGACACCTACGCCAACTCCTACACCGACACCGACACCGACACCGACACCGACTCCGACACCGACGCCTACGCCAACACCGACACCAACACCAACTGTTAGCGTTT
>CAYJPT010000030.1:18927-20268 GCA_964372165.1 uncultured Desulfovibrionaceae bacterium
ACTCCGACACCGACGCCTACGCCAACACCGACACCAACACCAACTGTTAGCGTTTCAATACCATCTGATCCAAGTTATTATGCTGACGAGCCTGCAGGTACTACTTTTAACTCTGGGCAAACATATAATTTATTGGATCATGATATTACCATTAATGGTGAATTAAAGAATGATGGTATTGTTATTTCAGGTGATATTAATGAAATTCCTTTTTCTACAAATGCTACCATCCATGCAGGAGATGATAAAATTACTGCTGATGATAGTGGCGATGTACAAACAGGTACTTACATCATTACTGGTGATGCCAATAAAGTTGCAAATGGGACATTTTTTTCTGGTAACGACACTATCACCACAAAAGACATTCAAGGTGGGGTAAGTATTTTTGGTGATATAAACGAAGCTACAGGGGGGACAATAAGCTTTGGCGATGACACTATAACTGTTGATGGTAACATGGAATCCGCAGCTGTAGTACCGGTTAACATGCCAAGAATTTATGGTGACGTAGATACGCTTCAAGGGGCTACTGTTAGTAAGTGGGGAAATGATGTAATCAAAATCACAGGAAATATGATACAATCAGAAATTTTTAGTGATACCAATTCTAATAGTGCAAGCGGTGGTAATGACAGCGTTACAGTAGATGGTAACGTGGAAATGAATTCTCGCATAATAACTAGTGGTGGAAATGACTCAATAACCGTTGCTGGTAATGTGCTAGATAATTCTGTAGTAGATGCTGGATTTGGTGATGACACCATCACTGTTAGAAATAACGTGAATAATGCACAAATTATTTCCGGTCCTGGTAGTGATATGATCGTTATCGAAGGCAATGTAGAGAATAATAGCACCATTACAAGTGAGGGTGACAGCATCATTAATATTGATGGCAATGTAGATCTAAATTCTAAAATAGTATCTGGTGATGGAGCTACTACTATAAATGTAGGTGGCGAATTTAATGGTGAGATTGAGCTTGGACAAATAAGTGATCCAGCAAAAACTGTCACATTAGGACTAAGTTTTACGGAAACACATAGTATTAGACTAACGGATGTCGTCAACAACTCAAAAATTAGCATAGATAACTTTAATCCTGGCGATACAATTACATATACAGACACCTTCGGATCTCAAATGATTAACTTTCCTGCGGCAAGTCCTACAACTATTACCACGGCCGCTGGTGGTACTATAGAAATAACATTCATTTAAGCTAGTTAACCAACTATAATAGTAGATGCTGAAAAACGTATTTCCATGCGCTTTTAAGAAAATACCACGCATTGCCTTACGGCTATGCTTTGGCATAAATACCACGGCGTTCAAAAG
>CAYJPT010000031.1:0-20007 GCA_964372165.1 uncultured Desulfovibrionaceae bacterium
AAAACATATTGTGCGTTTCCTTACAAAGTTGGCAATTGTGCATACTTTGCACGCCGAATGAGAGCAAAAAACCACGCTTTTTTGCGTCCCACAGGGCGAATGAAGGCAGTGTGCCTTTCTGACTTATTCTGCTTGAAGAATAAGTCAGCATTTCCTTAAGATAAAATAGCTTAAATGTCACTGAAAAAATTAAAGCTAAAAATTTGCTTAATGAAACTAAACAATGCTGCTATTAAATGTAGTAATTACATCAATTAAATCATGTACTTTATGTGCATTCTGGCTACCATCATCCATATCTTTTACGGTAACTGAACCACCATTAACTTCATCCTCACCAATAATCAACGCTAAGCGAGCATTATATTTACTTGCAAGGCGCATTTGACTCTTAAAACTTGCCCTAGAGTGACTTAATTCACCACAAAAACCCTGTTTGCGCAAAGAGTAGCAAAGAGAAAAAGCAAGATCCAATGCTTTATCACCTATATGGATAATATGAAAAAGTGGCCTTTTTACTTCTATGCTAGGCATAAGCATGGCAAGCCTTTCCATTCCACACGCAAAACCAAGACCTGGCACGTCTGGACCACCTAATTGCTTGACAAGACCATCATAACGTCCACCACCAGCAATAGATGATTGTGCGCCAACTGATCCTGAAACAACTTCAAACGTAGTACGTGAGTAATAATCAAGGCCACGTACTAATCGAGAATTAATAATAAAAGCTTGTTTTGATGCATTAAGAAAAGACAAAACACTATCAAAGTGGTCAGCACATTCAGAGCAAACATTATCAGTAATATTTGGCGCATCTTTTGTAAGTT
Source organism: uncultured Desulfovibrionaceae bacterium (assembly GCA_964372165.1). Lineage (GTDB taxonomy): Bacteria > Desulfobacterota > Desulfovibrionia > Desulfovibrionales > Desulfovibrionaceae > CAYJAD01. The sequence goes on from CAYJPT010000031.1 coordinate 831, forward strand.
CTTTACATGTAGGCACTTTACAATCAAGAACGCGCAAAGGATTAGTATCAATACGCCTTAAACAATCACTACAAAATTTATCAGAACCTAAAGCATGCAAAAAATCAGATAATTGTTTGCGAAATTGCGGTCTACATTGTGAACAACCTAAGGTATTAATTTGTAATTCGGTATCAACAATTTGAAGCTTTTCTAAAAATTGCATTAACATTACAATCATTTCAGCATCAGTATGGGCTTCTTTTGAACCTAAACATTCACAATTTAACTGATGAAATTGACGCATGCGACCTTTTTGCGGTCTTTCATACCTAAACATGGGACCATATGTAAAAAACTTATGTACACTATCAGCACTTAGCTTAGCTTGAATAAAGGAACGCATAACACCAGCTGTTGCTTCTGGACGAAGTGTAATAGAGCGATTTTTACGGTCTAAAAAGGTATACATTTCTTTTTGGACAACATCTGTCTCAGTACCAATAGAGCGGCAAAACAAATCTGTTTGCTCCATAATTGGAGTACGTAATTCTGCATAACCATAACGTGCAAAAATGTCTTTTGCTACTGATTCCATAAGTGAATAGCTTAGGCTTTGTGGCGAAAATAAATCTGCAAAACCTTTAATGCTTTGTATCGTCATAAAAATCTCAATTTAAAATTATTTACTCATGCAAGAGCTAACATTTGCTGAAGCACAAGGCACTGGATAATTGCCAGTGAAGCAGGCTGTACAGTAATGATCTTCTTTACTAACTGAACGCAACAAACCTTCAATAGACAAATAATGTAAAGAGTCTACATCCAAGATACGTTCAATTTCAGCAATGCTATGTTGCGTTGCAATAAGTTCACCACGTGAAGAAAAGTTGATACCATAAAAACATGGAAACTTAACCGGTGGAGAAGCAATGCGTATGTGAACTTCTTTAGCACCTAATTCTCTAAGTTTTTTTACTCTAGTCATCATAGTTGTACCACGTACTATGGAGTCATCAACTATACATATGCGTTTACCCTCAATCATGGGTAAAACAGGGTTAATTTTCATCCTAACACCAAAGTTGCGCATGCTTTGAGTTGGTTGAATAAATGTACGGCCAACGTAGTGATTACGAATCATAGCATGCTCATATGGTAGCTCAGCACATTGAGCAAAGCCAACAGCAGGGTATACACCAGAATCTGGAAAAGGCATGACAAAATCAACTTCAGGAGTTGATTCATGAGCTAAAATCCATCCCATGCGTTTACGGCAAACATAAACCTGCTCATCAAAAATAAATGAGTCAGGACGTGCAAAATAAACCAATTCAAAAATACATTGGCTTGGAGTTGCGGGATTTAATTGAGCTTGCGTTAACAAGCTATAACTTTTAACTTCACCATTTTGAACAACTACCATTTCAGCCGGTTCAACTGAACGAATATATTCAGCTTCTAAAAGGTCTAAAGCGCAAGTTTCTGAAGCAAAAATAATACTATCATCTAGTTTACCAATACATAATGGATGAAATCCATGCGGATCTCGCAAGGCAACCATTTTATCACCAACAAGCACAAGCAAGCAATAAGCACCACGAACCTGGGAACAAACTTCGCGCAAGGCATCTTCAAGACACATAGTGCGCATTGCCCTAACCAAGAGGTGTACAAAAATTTCTGAATCATTAGTTGTGTGAAAAATAGCTCCACGCTCTTCCAGTGCTTTGCGTAATTCAGTAGTATTAACAAGATTACCGTTATGGGCTAAAGCAATATTTAAACCTTGAAAACGAGCTACAAAAGGTTGCGAATTACGTAAGAAAGATTCACCGGTGGTAGAATAGCGCACATGACCTATGGCAATATCACCCTTAAGGTCAATAAAATTTTCTTCAGAAAAAACATCGGGTACAAGACCCATTCCACGATGTTCGTGTAAAGCTTCTCCACACCATGTAACAATACCGGCACTTTCTTGCCCACGATGTTGCTGCGCATAAAGGCCAAAATAAGCCATACGAGCTGCTTCTGAATGCCTTGAAATACCCAAAAGTCCGCAATCGTGATGAATCATAAATTTTCCTTGGAACAAATCCAAATTTTATTTTTTAAATAAATCTTGTAAATAATTTATGCGATTTTCAACTGCTAAAGTATTTGGGTATAATTCCTTAGATTGCTCAAAAAAAGCAAGAGCTTCTTCGTATTTACCCTGTTGTTCAGCAATATCACCAAGTAAAAAAGAGGCCTGCCCGTGAACATATGGCAATGCATCAACTTCTAGAACTTGCATAGCTAGGTCAGTAGCCTCCTGCCATACACCACGTTCAGCCTTTATATCAGCCAGTTCATAAAGACAAAGCGAGCTTTCTTTGGATGAAACTTCTAAACCTAAACAGTTATAAAGAGCATTTTCCGCCGACTCAAACTGACCAGTTTGCAAATATATTTCAATAATTTGCCTTGTTACAGCATAAGTTTCATTTGTACTTAAATTATTTAAGGCAAGGTACATATTCCACGTATCAATGGCTGTATCAAAATCCTTAATTTGTTCTAAAAGTAAACCTAAACCGTATAAAATAAATTTTTTCTTATCTTCATCATAAAGGAACTCTTGAAGCATATTTTCATAATACAAACGCAATACGCTTGCATGTGCATCAGTTTTATCTGCTGCAAGTACAAGGTTTTGCCATGCTTCCCAACGCTTTTGAGAATCTTCTTCTGTATTTAAATACCTTTCAAGCAAACGCTCTGCATAGAGCCACTCTTGATTTTCAATTGCTTCCTTTGCAGAAGTTAAGTCATCAACTTCTTTAGTATAATTACAAGCTTGAATTTGAAAAATCAAAACAAAAAGCAATAAGCATCTTAAAAACACCCTTGACTACTCTCCATCTTCAGTATTTTTACTATCAATTGAAGTAGTATCTATATTATCTGAATCAGTTGTAATATTAGTACTATCGCTATTTTTTTGCCCTTCATTTGCATTACGGTCACGTACTGTTTGACCACCTTCATCTACACGGTCAAATCCAACAACTCTTGCTCCTTCATCTAAGCGTACCAGCATTACACCCATTGTTACGCGGCCTTTGCTGCGTACATCGTCAACTCCTATGCGCACAATTTTATTAGCAGAAGTTAATAAGACTAAACCATCTTCATCATGAACGGGCATTGCTCCCACAACTTGTCCGGTTTTTGGAGAAACCTTAAAGTTTATAACACCCTTACCACCACGTGATTGCATCCTGTATAAGTCAACACTGGTACGCTTGCCATAACCGTTGCTGGAAATCGACATAATTTCTGTGGTTTGATCATCTGGTTTTAATATAACACAAGCTACTACAAGGTCTTCACGGCGCAAAGCAACACCCTTAACACCAGTTGCCGATCTACCCATAGGTCGAACGTCCATGCAAGAAAAGCGTATAGCAAAGCCGTGGGCTGTAGCAAGAGTAATATGACTATCCTCACGTATAGGACGAACTACAACAAGCTCATCATCATCACGTAAACCGACAGCAATAAGACCAGTTTTACGGCATTTAGCATACAAAGAAGCTGAGGAACGCTTGACCATGCCTCGTCTTGTTACAAACAAGAAGTATTTATCTTCAGAAAATTCACGAACAGTTAAAACTGTTGTCACCCATTCATTTTCTTCTAAAGGTAAAAGATTAGCAATATGCATTCCTTTTGCAATGCGACTTCCTTCAGGCACTTGATGTACCTTTAGTTGATGCATGCGACCCTTATTTGTAAATAAAAGTAAGAATTGATGATTGGTAGTTGTTAGGAATTCTTGAACATAGTCATCTTCTGAGGTATTTAAAGCGGCTATACCTTTACCACCACGCTTTTGTTGCTGATAATTATCCAAGGTTGTACGCTTCATATAACCACGGCGTGACAAAGTAATAACAACTTCTTCATCAGGAATTAAATCTTCAATATCTATTCCACATAATTCATCTGTTAAAATTTCAGTACGGCGTTTAGTTGCAAAAGTTTCACGAATATAAGCAATTTCATCATGAATAACTTTACGCAAAACTTCAACATTATCAAGAATAGATTTGTAATACTCTATTTTTTCAAGCAAATCTTTGTATTCAGCTAAAAGCTCCTCGCGCTGCAGGCCAGTAAGCCTTTGAAGGCGCATCTCTAAAATGGCTTTTGCTTGAATTTCAGTTAGATTAAACCGCTCCATGAGCTTAGTTCTTGCTTCATCAGGTGTGGCAGAAGCGCGAATAAGTGCAACAATTTCATCAATATTATCAAGAGCTATGCGTAAACCTTCTAATATATGCGCTCTTGCTTCAGCTTTTTTTAGATCAAAACGAGTACGTCTTATAACTACATCACGTCTGTGTTCAATAAAGCAGCGTAGAGCAGTTTTCAAATTAAGAAGCTGTGGTCTATTATCAACAACCGCAAGCATATTAATACCAAAACTGCTTTCAAGTGGTGTAAATTTATAAAGAGAATTTACAACAATATCAGAAATAACACCTCGTTTTAATTCAATTACAATACGTATACCCTTACGGTCAGATTCATCACGCAAATCCGCAATGCCATCAATCTTGCGTTCATGCACAAGAGCAGCAATTTTTTCAACTAAATTTGACTTATTAAGTCCATAAGGTATTTCACGAATTACAATTGATTGTAAACCTTTTTTACGCTCTTCTATTTCGACGCGCCCGCGCATCTTAACAGTGCCACGTCCTGTATGATAAGCATCATAAAGACCTTGCCCGGCATATACATAACCATATGTTGGAAAATCAGGTCCTTTAACATATTGCATCAAATCTTGAACAGTACAATCAGAATTTTCAAGTAGATGTAATAAAGCGTCACAAAGCTCACCCAAATTATGAGGTGGAATATTGGTAGCCATACCAACAGCAATACCAGAAGAACCATTTAATAATAAATTAGGAACTTTACTTGGAAGTACCGTTGGTTCTTCCAATGTGTTGTCATAGTTTGGACGAAAATCTACAGTTTCTTTATCAAGGTCAGCCAAAAATTCACCGGCTAAACGTGACATTCTTGCTTCTGTATAACGCATAGCCGCTGCTGCATCACCATCAATGGAGCCAAAGTTACCTTGTCCATCAATTAAGGGATTGCGCATAGAAAATTCTTGCGCCATACGAACCAAAGCATCATAAACGGCTGAATCGCCATGAGGATGATATTTACCTATAACATCACCAACTATGCGTGCACTTTTTTTATGTGGTCTATTATAACTGTTACTTAATTCAGACTGTGCAAACAATATACGTCTATGTACAGGTTTTAGACCATCTCGTGCATCTGGAATGGCGCGTCCAATTATTACTGAAAGAGAATACTCAAGATAAGATTTGCGCATCTCTTGTTCTATGCTGATTTTCGCTTGCTCAGACACTATGGCCTCACTTTATACTTAATATCGTAAAAAATTATATATCTAAATCTTGAACACTTAAGGCGTTACGTTCAATAAATTCGCGTCTTGATTCAACTCTATCACCCATTAGTTTTTCAAAAGTATCAGATGCATCTTCAGCATCATCAATGGAAACTTGCAATAAAGTTCTATTTTCAGGATTCATAGTGGTAACCCAAAGTTGTTCTGGGTTCATTTCACCAAGACCTTTATAACGCTGAATATTTATTCCACGCCTTGCTTCATCCAAAGTGTTGTTTAAAAGACTAAATATTGTATCACAAGGATGTTTATCTGTTTTTGTTTCAAGAATAAAACTAAAACCTCCATATTCTGAACGCAGTTCAGACATAAGATTCCACCCTTGTTTATAAATCCTTGATCCAAAAAATTCTGTTCCGCGTCTTATGCGCCTACCTTCTTTATCTTCAAAAATTACAAACACACGTTCGCCACCATCAAGATCAACCTCTTTTTCGGTATAAAGAGAATAGCCACTTTCTGACAAATAGGCATTTAAATGTGCAATTTTATCATCTTCAATAAAACTTTCCGGTAAAATACAATTTTCATATTCTAAAAGTGCAATAAATAACTGGCGTAAAATTCCGCTATTTTCTGCATCATTAACTCTTTGCTTTAGTTTTTCAATATGATGCATAAGAGAAATTAATTCATTACCAGTATATTTTTTTCCGTTATTTGCTAATATGCTTATATCTTCACTTACGCGTTTTAGTAAAAAGTCATTTAATTCAGCATCATCTTTAATAAATTTTTCTAAACGTGAATTATGCACCCTATATAAAGGTGGTTGAGCTATATATACATAACCTTGTTCAATCATTTCCTGATATTGGCGGAAGAAAAATGTTAAAAGCAGTGTTCTGATATGTGCACCGTCAACGTCAGCATCTGTCATAATAACAATTTTATGATAACGCAACTTTGTAAGATCAGTATCATCTTTGCCAATTCCTGCACCCATTGCGGTTATAAGAGCTTTTACTTCCTTATTGGCAAGCATTTTATCAAATCGTGTTCGTTCTATATTTAATATTTTACCACGTAAAGGTAAAATTGCCTGATTTCCGGGGTTTCGCCCTTGTTTTGCTGATCCACCCGCAGAATCACCCTCCACAATAAAAAGTTCTGATTCAATGGGATCTTTACTTTGACAATCTGCAAGTTTACCAGGTAATGAGTTATCCGAAAGTGCACCTTTACGACGAACTAATTCTCTTGCACGTCTTGCAGCATCACGAGCTCGTGCTGCATCAACTGCTTTTTCTATGATTAAACGTATATCTTTAGGACTTTCTTCAAAATATACGGAAAGTTTATCATATACCAAAGTTGCAACTAAACCTGCTATTTCACCATTACCCAGTTTTGTTTTAGTTTGACCTTCAAATTGCGGGTCAGGTAGTTTTACACTTATTACTGCAGTTAAACCTTCACGTACATCATCGCCTGATAAACTTGTACCTTTAAGTTTTTTAGTTATATCTGCTTGACTTTTTATATAACCATTAATGGCACGAGTTAAGGCAGTTCTAAAACCCATAAGGTGCGTACCACCTTCTTTTGTCCTAATATTATTTGCAAATGTTAATACATTTTCTTTGTATCCTGCATTATATTGTAAAGCAAATTCAACACTTACACTGTTGGACAATCCTTCACCATGTATAACACTATGAATTCCACTCTCACCGGAATTTAAATCTTTTACAAATTGTAAAATACCACCATCTGCCCTAAATATATAATTTTCAGAGCTACGCTCATCAATGCATTCAATTTCAAGCCCTTTATTTAAATAAGCTAACTCCTCAAAACGCTTTTTCAATGTTTCAAAAGAAAATTCACTTACTTCAAATATTTCTTCATCAGGCTTAAAATGAACACTAGTGCCACACTCAGAAGTTTCACCTTCTTTTGTTAAGGCAGCTAACGGTACACCACGTGAAAATTGTTGCTTATAACGAAAGCCATCACGTTTAACTCTTACAGTCAATTTTTCAGAAAGAGCATTTACACATGATACACCAACACCATGTAAACCACCGGAAACTTTATATGTATCATTATCAAATTTACCGCCGGCATGTAATTTAGTCATAACAACCTGTACAGCAGATACTCCTTCCTTAGGGTGAATATCTACAGGTATACCACGACCATTATCACGAACAGTTACGCTATTATCTACATGCAAAATAACTTCAATACGTGAACAAAATCCAGCCATTGCTTCGTCAATAGAGTTATCAACAACCTCATACACCAAATGATGTAAACCCCTGGCATCGGTTGAGCCTATATACATAGCAGGGCGCTTGCGTACAGCTTCTAAGCCTTCTAAAATTGTAATAGAAGATGCACCATAAGCATTATTTTGTTCGGTTTTCTCAGTATCAACATTCATAAATAATAACCTTTTTTGTATTAAATATATAGTATATTTTAATTAATCTTCATCATTATAGTTAGAGTTTTCAGCAATTTTCATAGGCATTACAATTACCGTATAATCTGGATCATTTTTACCTTGTATGGCACAAGGACCTTCAGTACCAGTTAAAGTCATAGTTAATTGGTCAGATGTAAAATGATTCATAATATCAAGTAAATCTTTAGAAGGAAAAGCTATATTTTTAATATCTCCCTTATAAATAACTTCCAAACCTTCATTAGCAGAACCTACATCCTTACCTTGAGTTGTAAGTATAGCTTCTGTCTCATTTAATTCAAAATAAGTGCAACGATTATTGTTTGTATTAAAAATACTTATACGACCAAGTGCCTCTGCACACTCTTTTCTGTCAATATGCAAAACACTATTATTACCACGAATTTTTTCTAAAAATAAATTATAATCAGGATAATTATAAGTCGCACGCGGTAAACTTAAAAGCTCTTGCGAATTTAATGTTCTCACATAAAAACGTTTTTCATTGATATTTATTTCAATTTCATCAGTGCCAAGCCATTTTTTCATTTCTTGCAAATATTTTTTTTGTAATAAAATTCCTTCAGCTGGTATTATTGCACTGAGTTCATCATGGCTAAAAGAAACAAGCGCAAATTGATGTCCATTAAGTCCACAAAATTCTATACGTGAAGTTCCACCTGCTGAAGTAATAGCTTTCATATAAAGACAAGATATAGCATCAGCACCATCTTCATCACTAATGCAAAAAGTAATTTTTTCTAAAATATCTTGAAAAAAATCACCAGTCCAAACAACAGAATTTTCTGTTGGGAAGTCAGAAAAATTTTGAAACCATGCAGCGTCATTGGCAGGTAATTTATATTTACGCCGTCCTTGCTCAATTAACAAATGGCCATTAGCTGCATCAAGATGCAATTTGATATTTCCATTAGGCAATTGTTTTATTAAATCAACAAATGCACGCCCTTGAACTCCAATAAGACCACCTTCTTCTACTTCAGCAGCATATTTTCCACAAAATTCAATATTTGCATCAGTAGCCATTATTAAAACATGATCCATTTCTGCCTTAATCCAAATAGAACGCAAATATGCAGCTCCTGTTCTCATAGGAAGAATATTGGCTGCTTTTTGCAGACCATCAATAATTTGTTCTTTTACTAATGTTATTTTCATAAAATATTCCTGTAAATAAAAGTAGTAGTGTTCTTTTGTTCCTATTGTCAATATCTCATTAAAAATATTGATATTTATTCTACAAGTACTGGGTAACAATTAAGCAACATTTGTGACACAATTTTTTATAAATTTGCTTAAAAATATATATCTACGTGAAAAATAAATATTATTTTCTAAAACTATATTTCTCATTGATATAATATACTTTTTAATTTGAGAGACATTTTTGCTTTATTTTTTCCACTAAAAGCTGCGTATCTTTGTTCATATTGATTAAAAGTTCAATTTTTTTAATTGAATACATAACAGTACTATGGTCCTTACCTCCAAATACTTTTCCTATATTTGGATATGATAAACCTAATAAATCACGACATAAATGCATTGCTATTTGCCTTGCTAAAACAATGCTTGATTGCCTGGCATTACCAAAAATTTTCTTACTATCTACGTTAAGATACTTTGATGTATGTCTAATTATATCTTGCGAGGTGATAGATTTTTTTTCATCACCAAGCGAAAATAAAATATTTTCAACATCAAAATCATCCAAACTTTTTTGATAAAAACTCATAAATGCACTAATTTTTAAAATAATGCCATGCAAAACAGACATGTTTGTGCATCGTTGTGCAATTGTAAGAAGTTGATTTTTTGTAATTTTAATATCTTGTTCATGACAATGTGCAAGTATATAACGCATTCGAACATCTATATCCGGTGAAGCTAATACAACTGTAAGACCCATGGATAATCTAGAACGTAATTCTTCAATATATTTTTTTTGCACTGTGGGCAGACTGTTACTAGCAAAAATAAGTTGTTTTTTCTTATTTATGCATATGTCAAAAAATCTAATTAACTTTTGCTGAAACTCAGTTGCAGTATCTATATACTGAAAATTATCAATTATAAATATAGAATATTTATTGATAAAACTTTTTACACCTTGCTCATTTATAAGTATATATAGTTCTCTTGCTGTGCCATTAAAAATTTTTGTTTTACTATTTTTTAACAATTCTAGATGAATGGCACTAAGTATATGAGTTTTACCTGTGCTACTTTTACCATATATTATGAATGGGTTATAGGCTTGAGAACGATTTTCCTTTGCAATTTCTTGAGCAGCAGTTATGGTAAATTCATTTTTTACATTATAAAAGAAATTTGAAAATGATTTATCAGATAAATTGACATAATTATTTTCCAAAAATGAATCGTAAATTGCTGGGGTATTTTTTTTAAAAGAGTTTGAAACAGCATATTTTATAGTGGGTATGTGTCCAAATTTTTGTAAACCAACATTTTTTACTGTTTGCTCAAAAGTGGTTTTACCTTGTTTAGTAAACCATGGTTCAAAGTAAGGATGAGGAAAATAAACTGTCAAATTTGTATTATTTTCATCAAAGCACAGATTTAGAGGTTTAAACCACTTGGATAAATCATGTGCAGAGCAATTCTCTTGCAATATTTTTTCGATGGAGTATTTCAAAATGCGTACTTGTTTAATGTTGTAAAAATTATTTAAATAATGTTAGTTTCTAGTATGATAAATTAAAGATTTAACAAAAGCTTACATTAAGCATATTGGAAAAAACTTCATCAAAAAATCATAAAAAAAAATTATAGCAAAAAATTTTCTAGTAAACAAGTATTCATTATAAAATTATATCTTACTAAAAATATTATGAAAAAAAAATAAATCTATGTAAATTAAATTTTTTAGTGTAAATTATAATAAAAAAAATATATACAAAGGTATTAATAGATAATTGTGCATATAAAATTAATTTTTCAAAATTAATTTTCCTGCAACATTTTTTTTGTATATATTTGATATTATATAGTTTATAATTAAAAGTGGACAAAATAGATATTATAATTTATGGTGTAAAGATATTATAAATAAATTTAAGGTGCATAATGTTTCGAAATTTTTTTACAATAATTTTTGTAGTTGGCATAATCATAATTTTGGCCAGTAATTTTGGTAATATTTTGATGTGGAGTAAGGATTTTTTTAAATCTGAAACACCAGAAATTAGCCAGGAAGATTTACAAAAAAATATAATTGAAAAAGATTCATCTAAATCTAGTTTAGGTGAATTATCTAAACTAGAAGAAATAAATGAACAAAAACCAGTAGAAGATCCTAGTAGCATAACTTCTGATTCTGAAATTAATGAAGTTGAAAAAATTATACAAGATGATTTAATTGAACAAAAAGAAGAACAAGAAAATACTGCATCGTCTGATCAAGTTGAGCAATATGAAGATATTGTGCAAATTGAAGAAGAAATAAAAATTGAGGAAAAAGAATCTATAGAACAAATTATTCAAGGTGTTGTAATTAGTGGTGATACCATCATTGAACTACTTGAGCCATATGATGATGCAAATAGAGTAAAAAAATTCTTAAATGCAGCTGAAGATATTTTTTCACCTAAAAAATTTCGCATTGGGCAACCCTACACTATTGTATATGATAAAGAAGCAAATAGTATAAAAAGTTTTGAATATGAGATAGATAAATTTAAAAAGCTAATAATTTCTGGTGAAGAACCAAAAGCTAAAGTTGAAGAAATAGTTTATGAAAAGCGTTTATCATTAGTTAAAAATAATATTAAAGATAACTTTTTTCTTTCAGTTACAAGTATTGGAGAAGATGCCCAACTAGCTATGCGCATAGCCAGTATTTTTGCTTGGGAAATAAATTTTATTCGCGATATACGAGAAGATGATTCCTTTGCTATTCTTGTTGAAAAGCTTTATCGAGAAGATGAATTTAAAGGATATGGTAAAGCACTTGCCGCAACTTTTACTAATAAGGGTAAATCATACAGGGCATTTTTGTTTTATGATGCTAAAAAAATAGAGGGTTATTATTCTGAAAAAGGACAAAGCCTAAAAAAAGTTTTACTGCAATCACCGCTATCATTTACACGTGTAACATCTGGTTATTCAAGAAGCCGTAAGCATCCTATTTTTGGTGATTACAGACCTCATTTAGGTATAGATTATGGTGCACCTACAGGAACACCTGTTATGGCTGTTGGTGATGGAATTGTTAAATTACGTGGCTGGGTAGGTGGTTATGGTTATCAAGTTGTTTTAAAACATTCTTCAGGTTTTGAATCTATGTATTCGCACTTATCAAGATTTCCTAAAAATCTTAAAAAAGGTAATAGAGTTCGCCAAGGTCAAGTCATAGGTTATGTTGGTAGTACCGGTAACTCTACCGGGCCGCATCTTGATTTTCGTTTAAAACGACATGGAAAATTTATTAATCCTTCATCTGCTATGAGTCCACGGGCAGAACCAATAACTAAACGTGATAAAGCATCATTTGATAAATGGGTAACTAAAATAAATGAATTTATGAATGATGAAAAAAAATTAGAATCTTATACACCTGATATGTTTAAGCCTTCATTATAATTGCTAATACTGAAAAGTTATTGTGCAGAATTCTTAGATAGTGTCGTCAAATTGCAAATTTTTGAGTTTTATCAAGGAAGATGAACGAGCTTTGAGGGAGTGTATAGAGACATACATGACAGAAAACGCTCGTGAAATCTGACGCACAAAAAATCAAAAAGGGGCATTTTATGACACTATCTAAAATAGCATTACGGTGGTCTTTAGACTACCTATGACATAAAGCATGCCACGTAAACGCTGCTTTGCAGCTACCAAAATTAAATTCTGGCTTATTACGTGGCTACTATCTACTATATTATAAAAATTATAAAACTATATTATAGTAAGAATGCTTTTTTAATACTAATGTCCTGTAATAGCATATTTTTTTAACTTATATTGTAATAAACTCTTCGAAATACCTAGCAATTCTGCAGCTTTAACTTGCACAAATTCAGAGCGAGCCAAAGCCCTACGTACTAGAGCAGCTTCAATTTTTTCTAAGGTATCAGCTAAGTCTAATTGAACAGGTAATAAGTCAACCGCACTTTTAAATTGTGATTCTTCATCACGAACTTCTGCAGGTAAGTTATCTACATTGATAGTTTCTGCCTGGACAAGCACAGTACAACGCTCAACTACATTTTGTAATTGTCGTATATTACCTGGCCATTCGTAACCTGTAAGATAGTTTAATGCTTCAGTACTAAAAGATTTTAGTGGCATTTCATTTTCTTTGGCAAAATTTTCTGTAAAATGTGCAACAAGCAAAGGTATATCTTCACGTCGCTCACGTAATGGTGGCAGGTGAATTTCAACAACATTTAAACGATAATATAGGTCATCTCTAAAAGCACCAGATTCAATTAATTCCTGTAAATTTTTGTTAGTTGCCGCTACCACACGAATATCAACTTCAATTTCATCACCGCCACCTACACGTTCAAAACGTTTTTCTTGCAATACGCGCAAAAGTTTTACTTGTAAGTCTGGCGTAAGTTCCGCGATTTCATCTAAAAATAATGTTCCACCATCAGCTTGCTCAAAGCGGCCACGACGCATAGCAATAGCACCGGTAAAAGATCCCTTTTCATGTCCAAATAATTCGCTTTCAAGCACTCCTGGATTTAGAGCCATGCAATTTACTGAAACAAATGGTCCATCTTTTCTAGGTGAAGAAACGTGAACAGCTCTTGCAACAAGTTCTTTGCCTGTGCCGGATTCACCGCTAATTAAAACAGTTGATCGGCTTGGTGCTGCACGTGTAACCATAGTTAAAACATCTTTAATGCCACGGCTTTGACCAATAATTTGATGTGTTCCATAGCGTATTTCCATTGCTTCTTGTAGCAAACGATATTGCCTGTGAGCTGTGGATAATTCTACAGCATTTTGTAAGGATAATAAAAGTTCATCATTGGCAAAAGGTTTGGTAATATAATCAAATGCGCCATACTTCATAACTTCAACGGCACTTTCTATACTACCAAAAGCTGTCATTATAAGAACAGGAATGTGTGGCCAATCTTTTTTCATACGTTCAAGAATTTCACGCCCTGTAAGGCGGGGCATTTTCATATCTGTAACTACCACATCAACTTCTGATTCTTCTAAAAATGGAATAGCAGTTTCCGGGTCATTAAGAGTTGTAACCTTATATCCTTCTGCCTCCATCAAGGCTCTTAAAACCAGCAAATAGTTTTTTTCATCATCAATAATCAATAAATGTGCTTTTTCGTTCATATAATATCCTTAATTTTTTACTGGTCTATATTTTTTGCAGCTGCAAACTTTAATTTAACAATAGCTCCACCATCTTTGTTATTTTCCAATGTTATTTTACCATAATGACTATCAACTATTGTTTTTACAATGGCTAGGCCTAATCCTGTACCACTTTCCTTTGTAGTAAAAAATGGATCAAAAATGTTATCCATAAAATCAACATTAAAGCCTGGCCCAGTATCACTAAATATCAGAATGATGCTATCTTTTTTGCGAACAGATTCAATGGTGATTATCCCCGGACCATCTATTGCTTGCTGAGCATTAACAAGAATATTGTAAATAGCTCTATATAACAAATCTTTATCACCAACAACAAAAAGTCCATCATCTAAATCTTGCTTGATTGAAACTTGTACGCGTTTGAATTCACCTTCTAAAAAAGCTAAAGCTTGTCCTACTACTAGGTGTAAGTCAATGTGATCTTTGCCAGGTTGACGTGGTCTGGCATAGTCCAAAAAGTCATTTACTGTTTTGCTAAGTCTGCAAGATTCATCATAAATTGCACCTAAAATACGTTTTGTTGAAATATCAGTTTTGTCAGTGCGAACCTGCAGAAATTCTGCACTTGAGCGTATAATACCTAATGGATTACGTATTTCATGAGCAATACTTGCAATAACACGTCCCATACTAACTAATTTTTCAGTGCTATGTATCTCATCTTCTAAGGCTTTATTTTTTGCCATACGTTCAGCTAAAACTCGTTCAGATCTTCTAATAAGAATTAAAAGTAAAGAAAATAATACAGCAGATGACAATAAGCTAACACCTACAATTAAACCTTGAAAAGCTAATACAGATTCATAATCTTCTGTAATATCTTGACTTAGCTCTAAAACACCCATAACAGGAGTTTGTACTTCTCCTTGACTATTGCGTACCTCTCCAGTCAAGGGATAAATAGTGCGTAATACAAAACTACCCGGCTTAAGCGGAAGACGAAATGGAGCTTGCCAAGCTGGGAAAGTGGAAATTATTTCAGGCTTAGGTTTTTCACCCCGTAGTGCGTCACCTACATGTAAGGGAGCTAAGCCACTACGTCCAAGATCTTCATTATCTGTAGAGTATGCTATAACACGCCCAAAATCATAAAGTCTTAAACGCTGCATTTCTAAGCCATGAATAACAGAGCGCACAATTTCATCTAATCTTTCATACTGGGCTGCATTTCGCAAAGTAACTCTGCCATATGCTAACACTGTAGGAACTGTAAAACGCCTGTATATTTGATAGTTTAAATTAGTTGCTACTAGGTTTGCAAAGTCCTCTTGCTTAGTTAATAGATTTTCTCGTGCACTATTAGAAATAAATACAGATAAACCCAAACTTATTGTTAAAATAAGCAGCAAAGATAGCCAAGATAATGTTCTTGCATAACTAAGTGGTAAGTCGGCTAATTTTTTACTATTTTCTGATGGCATAGAATCCATTTAAAATTCCTGAATTTCTTGAGCTATGTTTAAGAAACTAGTAAGCTCGGCTTCTTCCTTAGCATAACCTGGCGCACCAAGACGTGCATTAGCAAGGCGTTTACCAAGTTCTACTGCCGGTTGATCCACAGGATTTATATCCATTAGCCAACCAGTAAAAATAGTGCATGCCTCCAACAATAACATCAATGCACCAGCTGCATGTTCATCACTTTGCGCCATATGCATATGTACCAATGGTGTTTGGCTTGCAGTAAGTGCCATTCTTGTGCCAAGACCTTCTGCATCAAGTAAAGATCCAAAAGGTTTGCCGCATAGCCATTGCCATTCTTGTGGCAAATCATCCGCAAACACACGCCCTTGATTTAGCCCATCTGCCGAAAGAAAAATACAACCCTTATCCCTTGGACCATCCAAAAACATTTGTTGTATAGAATGTTGATCTGTAACACCTGTTGCAGCGATAGGCATTGTACCTTTGCCTGACTTGCCAAGACTTTCTGCCCATAGCTGAGCAAACCATGGCCCAAATGTGGCCCACTTGGGGATATATGTGAATAAGATAAGTTGATTGTAGTCGTTTTGCTCAAGGGTATAGCACCATTTAGCTAAGCTATAAGCTGGATGCTGCCCAAGGTTATGTGGGTTATCTACTAATGGTTTAGCTACATGCTTTGCACCATCCATAAGTCCTTGCCAATTAATGCCCAAAAAAGCAGCCGGAACCATTCCAACAGCTGATAAAGCGGAATATCTACCACCTAAAAAATCCGGTACTTCAAGTGAAAGCAAGTTGTTGCTTTGAACTTGCTCACGTAAAAATCCTTTATTTTTATCGGTAATTAAAATCATGTGCTCAGTCCAGCTATTTGGCATATGATTTTGCAGCCATTGGCGTACAAGAAAATATTGGGCTAATGTTTCAATGGTTCCACCAGACTTACTTATGCAAACAACAATGGTTTTTTCCGCAGGTAATTTGGCAAGCCAAGATTCAAATGTATCGGCACAAACATTGTCTGCAATCCATAACCAAGGTCCATTGTGGCATGGTCCATCTTGCTCTGACGCAAATGCTCTTTGTATGGCACGAGCCCCAAGTGCAGATCCTCCAATACCTAAAACTACCATATGTTCAAACTTTTTTAAATGTGGCACAATTTGTGCCATATCAATATCAAGTTGTTCCCTATATGGCATAGACAAAAATGGTAATGTGTTAGCATTTAACTCCTGTTCAAGACGTGTAGCAAGTGCTTGGGTTTTAGAACTAAAATCTTGTGTATTTTTTTGTTCCATACGACCTATAAAAGCTTGTGACCATTCAAGGTGATGACGCTGTGACATATTTTGCCCCTATTTTAATTATTTTTATTTATGGAAATGCTGATTTATTCTGCAAGCAGAATAAATCAGAAATGCACTCTGCCTTCATTCGCCCTGTGGGACGCAAAAAAGCGTTGTTTTTGCTCTCATTCATCGTGCAAAGTAGGCACAATTGCCTACTTTGTAAGGAAACGCATAATATGTTTTTTGACTTGTTGATTTAATGAGCGTTTCCTTATATTGCAGCACAAACTGGCTTTATGACTATTTGCTATAACTCTTTTTTTATGTATAAGGAAATACTATAAAATGCAAGAGGTGACTAAGTAAAATATAAAAAGCTGAGCTTGTGATAAAAACCTTAAAATGTAGTACAGCTTTTTTTGGAGAAAATGGCTATTTTCATAGCTTCGCTATTATTTGGTATAGTTTTTTTTACCAAATTTTTAATGGATCAAAAAGCAAAAAAAAAATTAAGTTCTGTGTTTTTAGTTTTTTAGATAAGATTGAGAAGTTTTCTAGGTTTTGGCATGCATATTGCTAAATTATAAGTAACATAGCTTCCTTCCTTTTGCTTGAAGCCTCCCCTATAGGGTTAATTGGACAGAACCTTATAGTCGGGGGCTTTCTCTTTTTAAATAGTTATTTACTTGATTTTTTGAATCTTTATGATACAGTGTAATGGTAGGTACAATATATTCAGGGATTGCTTATTCTTTGACAAGCGACTTTTAGGGTATTGATTGAGACATAGCAATTTTTAAGTATAAAGACCACTTAAGACCTATTAATAAAAAATAAAATAAATAACTTAGCCTAAACTGTATCGAAGGCGTAACTTTTGTGATAGCTTATCGGCTGTAGTGAGCAATAGAATAATGATTTGTCTTTCTATTGTACACATTGTCTTTTAATTTAACCTATTACCTTTTGTTTGAAATTTTATACTTAAGAATAAAGACTCCTGCACAATTTATTGTGTAAAGGATTTTGGAGCGTTGACCCTAGTCAATGCGACCAAAAATCAGGAATAGGGCGGGCTTTGCTTGCCCGTTAAATGACTTATTTTCGTGTCATCAGTCTGAGGCGCAGCTTTGCTTTGCCGTTAAATGATTGATTTTTGCGCCTTTTAGTCCTGCACCGCAATTTTAATTTTTTTGTAATTTTTAGTAAAATTGCACTCAAAAATAATTATGCAGGACTCTTGAATAATGTGTAGAGTTGAGATGTTTTTGTATTCAGGGTCAATATATAATGGTGCGTAAAATTTTTTCTTATACTCCATTGCTATTGTTACTATGTATTTTATTTTGGTGGGGATTATCCCTACAAGATAATGTATATGATTGGCAGTGGAGGCGGGCTTTTAGGTACATTTTACGTGTGCAAAGTGGTGAGCTTGTTATAGGTCCATTGTTGCATGGTTTATGGCTTACTATATGTATTGTTAGTGTAAGCTTTGTTTTATCTGTTGTGTTGGCTCTTGCTACAGCTTTAATGCGATATACACCATCAATAGTAGGCAAAAATATAGCTGCTGCCTACGTAGGTATTGTACGAAATACACCACTTTTGATACAACTCTTTGTGATGTATTTTGTTTTTTCACCAATACTTGGTTTAAATCCATTTTGGACTGCTGTTTGGACTTTAGCCCTTTTTGAAGGTGCATACATGGCAGAGGTCTTTAGAGCTGGCATTGGCTTTATACCTCAAGGGCAGTGGGATGCAGCACGCAGTTTTGGATTTTCACCTATTTACATTTTTGCACACATTGTATTACCTCAAGCTGTCCGCCGTGTATTACCTCCTTTGACAAGTCAGACTGTATCACTAATTAAGGATTCAGCTCTTGTTAGTGCAATTGCTTTGCCTGATTTAACCATGCAAGCCCAAGTTGTCATAGCGGAAACTTTTTTATCCTTGGAGCTTTGGGTTATGGTTGCAGTAATTTACTTAATTTTAACCTTAGTTGTAACTATACCTGCAAAGATCTTTGAGCGTTATTATGCGTGGCAATGGATATAATGGGGAATGGATATAAAATTTATTGAAATTTAGTTTTAAGGAACTGCTGATTTATTCTGCAAGCAGAATAAACCAGAAAGGCACACTGCCTTCATTCGC
>CAYJPT010000032.1:0-19502 GCA_964372165.1 uncultured Desulfovibrionaceae bacterium
CAGAAAGGCACACTGCCTTCATTGGCCCTGTGGGACGCAAAAAAGCGTGGTTTTTAGCTCTCATTCGGTGTGCAAAGTAGGCACAATTGCCTACTTTGTAAGGAAACGCACAATATGTTTTATGATTTGTTGATTTAATCAGCGTTTCCTTAATATAAATTTTTGCAAGGAGATAATATGAAAAAAATATCATCTCAACAAACTAACCTACCGGCTTTGGATAAAATAGTAGAAGCACTTTGTGAACCAGAATCACTTGATGCTGTGTGGTACACTCCGGCTCGTAATTCACCAATGCCGTCTCTTAAGTTGCTAGAAGAAATAATGCAGCGCCTACAGGCTGCATTATTTCCGGGATTTTTTAGTGTATCTCAGGTGCGGCGTGAATCTATGCGCTATCACTTGGCAGCAAACCTTGATTCAATTTATCATTTGCTCACGGAACAAATACGCTCAGGTGCATGCTTTGCTTGTGCTTGCGGTCAAGAAGGGGCTTGTCCTACTTGTCGCAGTGATGCATCAAAAGCTACTTTAAAGTTTTTGCAATGCTTACCTGAAATTCGTCGCTTATTGGTTTCTGATGCCAAAGCTGCTTATGAAGGTGACCCAGCTGCAACAAGTGCTGGTGAAACAATATTTTGTTATCCATCATTGCTTGCCATGACACATCATCGTATTGCACATGAATTATATCATTTAAATGTTCCGGTAATTCCACGTATTATATCGGAAATGGCCCATTCAAAAACAGGTATTGATATTCACCCAGGTGCACATATTGAGGAAGAGTTTTTTATCGACCATGGTACAGGCGTTGTAATTGGAGAAACAAGCATCATTGGTAAAGGTTGTCGATTATACCAAGGTGTAACACTTGGAGCATTGTCATTTCCTAAGGACAATGATGGCACTTTAACTAAGGGCATTGCAAGACACCCTATTCTTGAAGATAATGTTACCGTATATGCCGGAGCAACAATTCTTGGGCGGGTGACAATTGGAAAAGGAGCTATTATTGGTGGTAATGTTTGGGTTACAAATGACGTATCCCCAAGGTCAAGAGTTTTGCAAGAACATGCAACACATCAAAACCAAGATAATGGTAATGTAAAATGAAAAAGTTAATTATCATTTTTATGCTTATATTTATAGCTTCAGGATGCGCTAAGGAAAAAATTCAAGTTCAAGCCAAGGGCGAAGCAGTTATTGGTGTGGAAGCAGGCAATTAGCGCTTGTTTATATATCAAATTGTGTTTTTATCTTAATAAAGCCTCCTGCACAATTCATTGTGCGGAGTCTTATGGAGCGTTGACAGCAGTCAATGCGACCGATAAATCAAGAGTCCTACCCGAAGGGCGGCGAAGCCGTTAGGCGAGGGGCGAGTCTTACGGATATATAGAGCAACGCAAGCGATTGATTTTCGTGCCTTTTAGTCCTGCACAGCAAATTTTTTGTTTTGAAAATTTTTTACAATTTTCACAAAATTATACTGAAAAAGTAATTGTGCAGAACTTTTTGATATCAGCTCAATATTCACATAATACCCAGCAGAGCAACAAAGAAAGCACAATGTAGTTAATGCTAATATCAAGATAAATTTGTTTTTAGTTTAATGAAAAAATTGTATATTATTACAGTAATTTTGTTAGGGATGGTTTCAATTTGTATATTCCACAATAAAAATATTTACAAGTGTACAAAAATACTATACGTCGAAATACGGCACAGCAAAACAAAATAGAGAGTTAAATATGATAAAAAAAAATAAAGTACCGATAATATTTTCATCTGATAATAATTATGTTGCTTATTTATCTGTAATCATGGCTTCGGTAATAGAAAATTCAAGTAGTGAAAATGAATATGAATTTATTGTTTTAGAAACTTCTATTTCTGAAGAAAATAAAAAAATATTGTCTTTGCAAATAAAAGATCAAACAAATTTTTCTCTTCGCTTTTTGAATTTAAGTTCATTAGTTAATAGTGGTGATTTCCATGTGGAAAAATGGTTCACTGTTGAAACGTATTTTAGACTTTATGTACCAAGCTTGTTAAGTGAGTACGACAAAGCTATATATCTTGATGTTGATATGATAGTGCTTGATGATGTTGCTAAACTTTATGATATTGAACTTGAAGATTATTCTCTTGCAGCAACTATTAATTTTGGTACAGTGCGACTTTTCCACGAAGAACCAGAGTGGAAAGATTATTTTGATAATACCTTAAAGCTTACTGATCCATATACATATTTTCAAGCAGGAGTGTTGGTGCTTAACTTAGCAAAAATGCGAGAAAATAACGAAGAAGAACAATTAATGAAACTTACTTTGGAGTCACAATTTTGGTTTGTTGACCAAGACTCATTGAATAGTTTTTATCAAGGTAATATTAAATTTATAGATCAGACATGGGACTTAGAACATTGGCTTGCACTGCGCGATGATGAATATCTAGATGATCACTTTAAGATGAACAAAGACATGCTGACCGTCTTTAACAACGCAAAAGAAAATCCAAAAATAATACATTATGCTGGTAGCGAAAAACCATGGGCTGCACTTGATATGAACCTATCAAAGCCGTGGTGGAAATATGTTAACCAAACACCATATATAAATGATATATTAATAAATAAACTTGCTGCACAAAATGCAATTTGCACTAAACAAGGACAAGAATTGCGTAGCCTAGTTAATCAGCATAATTGTTTGTGGCTCGAACATAAAGAGCTAGAAAATAATTTCTCAAAACTATCCAATGAAGTTAATTGTTTACTATCTTGGAGAGAATCTTTGTTTAGTTTTCGCTTAAAAAGATTTATACGGGACAAGGTGATATTCAAGCTGCTTGGTCAAAAGGGTGGAGAATGGCTACTTAGTAAATTGCGGTTTTAAGCAAAGTACCAATAGATAAAGTTAATAATATTGAGGTTGTATATTTATTAACGATATTTTGTAAAAACTCAGCACTAGAAAAGTTGGGCTTGTTTATTGAGTAAACTTTGCTGAACATGCTGATATAGTAGCTTTTGGAGAATTAAATGCAATTAATAAAAATTTCAGATGAAGCAAAACAATGCTTAGCAAATTTAGCTATGTCGTTTAGAAATGTGTCAAAAATGACAATTTCTGAACAAGAATTTTTAACAGAGTTGATTATACAATATCGTCCTAAAAAAGTGTTAGAAGTTGGAGTTGCAGCCGGTGCCTCGTCCGTTGTTATGATGAATGCATTGGAAACTGCATCTAAGGATTATGAATTTTACAGTGTGGATTTGGTTGAGCAATATTATAGAGAGCCAAATAAGAAGACAGGTTATGTAGTTGAGGAGTATAAAGAGTTTGTTGAAAAAAGAAAGCTCTTTACAGGTGGGTTTGTAGGTAAATTCTTAGATGAAATTGGTGATGGCATTGACTTTTGCTTAATTGATACAGCACATCGTATTCCTGGTGAAATTTTAGATTTTTTAATGATTTTACCCTATTTAACCAAGGATGCCGTAGTAGTATTACATGATACAAGTTTACATACTTGGGATAATGCTTCTTGTACTGCCAATGCTTTGTTAATGAGCGCAATTTCCGGTGAAAAGCTACTAAAAAAACAATATGGAGAGGTATTTTTTCACCCAGTGATTGAGCGTAGCGTAAGAATGCCTTTTCCAAATATAGGAGCTGTTAAGCTAGACGGCACACAGCATGAAAAAATTTGGGATATATTCAACCTTTTGATCCAAAATTGGTTTTATGAGTTGCATCCTACTGATTATAAAATTTTAAAAAACTGTTTGGCCAAACATTATGATGAGTACTATTTGCAATTTTTAGATCATATTTACGAATATCAAAATAGTATTTATGAAAAGTCTTTTATAGAAGATCCAGATGAAGATGAGAATAAAATTTATAAACAAATTGATGAACAAGGCAGAACTAAAATCCCAGTAGTATTTGCAGCTAATAATCATTATGCTATGTATCTTTCAGTGCTTATATCCTCAATTGTTGTGAAATCAAATAAAGACAAAGAATATGAGCTAATTATATTAGAAACGGAAATTTCAAAAGAGTATAAAGATAAATTAAAATCGATTGTTTGTCACCACGATAATATTTCGATGCGCTTTATTAATTTAAGTGAAGAAATAGCTCAGTATAGCTTCCATGTTAATAAATGGTTTTCCGTTGAAATGTATTTTAGGCTTTATATGCCGAATCTCTTAAAACACTATAGTAAAGCTATCTATTTAGATGTCGATACTGTAGTTTGTGAAGATATTGCAAATTTATTTGAAATTGATTTAGAAGATTATGCCATAGGCGCAACTGTGAATTTGAGTTCAATAAGTCATTTTAATAATGATAAAAAGTGGCGTGACTATTACGTTGATATATTAAAAATAAATGACCCATATAAATACTTACAATCGGGTGTATTGTTAATGAATCTTGAAAAAATGCGTGAAAACAATGATCAAGAAAATCTTTTAGATTTAGCTTTATCATCAAAATTTTCATATCCAGATCAAGACACTTTGAACTACTATTACAATGGGCGCATAAAGTTTATAGATCAAGCTTGGAATATGGAGTGCTTTATGCACATGTGGGATGATAAACATTTGCTAAAACATTTTGATAATAATCAATCCATGGTTAATAGCTTTAAGTATGCAAGAGAGAATGTAAAATTAATTCATTATGATGGACCCAATAAACCATGGAATTCTCATAGTGTTGGCTTTGATGCACACTGGTGGGCACTTGTTAAATATTCCCCTTTTGAAAGAGAAATTAAGTTTGATAGAGCAGTAGGCCAAGTAACAAGTATAATGGATAATATACTTGATTTGCAGAGAAAAAATAATGAAATTATGGAGAAAATTCAAACAGAAGCAGAAGTTCAGCCAGTAGTAATACCTGAACCTGTTTCATGTTATTCTCGTGTGAGAGGTCTTATTCACCATAGTGTATTAAGGATAATGCCCGATGGGAAAATTAGAACTTGTATGTTTACTGTTTTTAGAAAAGTTGAGAATGTGTTAAGGAAGATAAAACATACAGTGCTTGGTAAGTAAAACTAATTGAAAAATGTTGTCAACCGTGTGAAATCATATTGTTAAAGCTTAACTAAGTTTAGTGAAATTTACAATTAGTTCTGCTGTAGTGTGATGGTATGTCATGGTAACAACTTTACAAACTTCGAAATTAACAGATGAATTAGTTGGCACTTAAAAATTTGATAATGTATTACAATAATCAAATTAAACATTATGAGTGATACAAGATAAATTGCCAGAAAAGTGTATTTAATGCTGTTTTACCAGCATTTATATTTGTCTATTTCCACTAAAAACAAATTTTACTCGAAAGTATTATATGTTGTCAGTGTCGGCAAATAAAATAAAAACCATGTATAATAATTATACGTTGGCCTTTATTGGTGTTAAACTTTAGAAAATAAAGCATAGGTAATTAAATTATGCCCCAAATTTCAATAATACTTCCTGTTTATAATACTGAACAATATTTAACACGTTGCTTGGATGCTTTGCTAGTACAAACATTTTCAGATTTTGAAGTTTTATGTATTAACGATGGTTCTACTGACTCAAGCTTAGATATTTTAAATCAGTATGCCCAAAAAGATAGTAGAATACGGGTAATA
Source organism: uncultured Desulfovibrionaceae bacterium (assembly GCA_964372165.1). Classification (GTDB taxonomy): domain Bacteria; phylum Desulfobacterota; class Desulfovibrionia; order Desulfovibrionales; family Desulfovibrionaceae; genus CAYJAD01. Next base: position 5,671 of record CAYJPT010000032.1, read on the forward strand.
ACCCAAGAAAATCAAGGCAGTGGTGCAGCTAGAAATACAGGTTTATCACTTGTGCAGTCACCCTACCTAATGTTTTGTGATAGTGATGACTGGTATGAACCACAAATGTGTGAAATGCTCTATAATGCCATTGAGGAGCATGATGTTGATATTGCTATGTGTAATGGAACAAATACTGGATCAAAGACCGCACCACATGCTAGTGAATTTGGAATTAAGCTTAAATTTTCCGGTTATGTAAAGCTAGATAGTATTAGTAAACCAAAGGTAAATGCTTTACTTTGGCAAAAGATTTTTAAGATGGATATAGTACGAAAATATGATGTAGGGTTTTACCCTGGTCCACATGACGATCATACCTTTGTCTTAAACTATATTAGTGTTGCCCATACTTGCTACGCACTTTCAGAAAGCTATTATAATTATTATATTCGTGATGATTCTCAAACGGGTGAAGTTTATATTCGTACCGATGATAATATCAATATTATTTATGTTTATGAATACATAATTAATTTTATGAAAAAACATGATGTCCTTGCTGACAATTTATGGATAACACGCACTTGTTTGGATTTATATAATTATTGGTATGGTATTATAGCCGCTGAATTCAAGGTTTCTTTTCAAGAAAAAGTGCTTTGTATGCTAACACACTCACATCAAGAAATTAAAGATATACTGTATCCATATCTTTTAAGTTATTTTGATACAGACATTACTAAAAATTATTTTAATGAGCATCTTAGCAAAGAAGACAAAGAAAATTATCCCTATTTGTCAGTGTTTTTTAAGGATGAAGTTGAACCAGCGTTTACAAATAATAATGTCATTGTTTTCTCAGCAGATGATAATTCTCTACCATATTTATCCGTAGCGTTAGTTGCATTATTGCAACATGCTAATGCAGTAAATAATTATGATATTTGTATTCTTTATGCGCAAATTTCTGAAGCAAATATTCAACAAACCAAGGATATGGTGAAGTGTGAAAATGTTTGCCTAAGGTTTATAAATATCCAGTCTTATTTGCACGAATTTGATAATCATAATGATTCTGCTTTAGCGATTGATATATATGATACTAAATATTTTAAGTTTTTTATTCCTAAATTATTTTCTAATTATGATAGAGCACTGTATCTTGATGTAGATCAGCTTGTACTTACTGATATTGCCCCTCTTTTTGACGTAGATCTATGTGGTAATAAGTTAGGTGCTGTGAGCGATGTTGAAATGTATTCACAATTGATTGATACGCAAACAGAAGATTATTTTAATGCACTAAGCTTAACCTACAGGGAAAAATATTTCAATATTGCACTTTTATTATTTGATATTCCATCATTAAAACAAGTAGATTTGATGGAAAGATTGCACTCTTTCTTAGGTGAAGCTAGTAACACTGCGCTCACGGATCAATGCTTTTTGAATGTGGAGTTTAATAGCGCAGTTTGTATGCTTGATATGGCATGGAGTGTTTTGCCTGAAATATCAGAAGAAAAAATGGTGTTTCTATCAAAAACTCTTTTTGCAGCATATTTTAATAGTGTAAAAAATATGAAAATTATTAACTATGGTGCCAAGTCTAAACCATGGCAATTTTATGAAAATAAATTGGCTTATCGCTGGTGGCAATATGCTAGGCAAAGTAGCTTTTATGAAGTAATACTATTTAAGAATAGAGTCGCAACAAGCTCTACAGACCCAAGAGTTGGCGAATTTATGCAAAAAGTTTGGGATCTTGAATATAAAGTGAATATGCTTGAACAAAAACCTTCAACATGCACAGAGCAAAAAAACTGCTATGCAAATCTAAGAACTTTTATTCACGACAAAATACTTGCAAAACTACCAGAGGGTAGATGCAAAGATATGATTTTTGCTGTGCTTCGTAAGGGTGAAAATATATTAAAAAACATTAAAGCTGCTGTTTTGTCATCCTAACTTATTAGATATGATGTTAGCACGCATGCTCACTATAATATTTTTGGGCAGTAATTTTTATTGGTATTTAGTGCTATAAAGATGTGTTTTTTTTGTGAGAAGAATTTGCACGTTACAAAAAAAATCCTGTACATAAAGTTTTTTCTTTAAACCAAGCTTTTAGCTTAAAGCTCAAAGCTTGGTTAAAAAGTAATTGTCAGGACTTTTGTTTTTTTAGTTACACAAATTGTTTTATTAGACTTCGGCTTAAAAAGCTGCCGAAAAAGTATATTTTTGTACTTTTTCGGCAGTTTGTTTTTTTTAGAATGTGTAACTAATAGAGAATGAGTAAATATCTGAACCAACATTACTTGAGTAGCCACCCTCAATGCCACTAACAGCACTGATAATACCACTTGACTTTGTGTCGTCATAGTTAGTTGGGTAAATCCATAGATGCATATAGGCTAAATCAACATTCCAATTGCCCCAATTAAATCCAACACCAAGGCTTACAGCATCACGACCATTGGTAGGCATGAGGAAGTCAGCATAATTGGAATTAGTTACAGGTGTTTCATGCCAGTAGCCTGCACGGAGGGTAAGCCAATCTAGTGGACTGTACTCAACACTTGCGTTGAAATTCCAACCATCATTCCATTCTTTTGGATTTTTTGAGTTAAACTCTGTTGAGGGTGTAAAGAACATATTTAATTCTTTAAAGCTTGACCAACGTGTCCACACAGCACCTACTGCAAAGCTTAGATTTTCAATAGGTTTGTATGCAACACCAAAGGCAAGGGAATCTGGTAAGTAGATAGTACCATGCACATTTGTATCAAATGCATTGGGAGTATCTGGTAAAGTAGCAGCCTCTTGACGGCCAAAATGTGCAGTTCCATAAATATTTTGTGCAACTTGGCTCTTATATGCTATACCAGCAGACCATTGTTCGTTAAACTTAGCATGTACACCAAGGTGGTATCCAACGCCCACACCGGAGCCTTCAAGAAAGAGTGAGTTATCGTCACCAAGTATTGGAGAACCAAGTGGTGTTTGACCAACAGCTGTTGGAATTTGTGAGCCTTGGTACATGCTCATATACATTAGCTCAACACCAAGTGAAACTGAGAACATGTCATTAATTTTGTAAGCAATGGTAGGTACAAAGGACACACTTTGAAGGCCTACAGAATAGACATTATATCGTCCCTGCCAGTCTTCTGCAAAGCTGTTGCCTAAGCCAAAGCGACTATAAATACCTGCACCAATCCATATAGAATCATTGAGTTGGTAGCTAAAATATGCATGTGGCGGAACCCATACATGAGGTTTTGTAGAAGTTGTATGGCTTCCAAAACTACCATGGGTGTATATGCTGCCATAAGGTGCAACAAATGAAGCTCCAGCCATGACATTAAGCCCTGGTAATTGGGTAATACCTGCAGCGTTATAGGACAATGTAGAGACATCATCTGCTCTAGATACCAAACCACCGGCTAGACTTAACCCACGCGCACCCCATTCACTCATGGCAAAGCCTTCAGCAAGTGCTGAGCTTGTCATTGAGCAAACCAATAATAAAGCTAAAAGACACGAACGCAATTGTAACATATATTCCTCCTGTTGTTTTGCACAAAATATATGAAAATCAATGATGCCATATAGGCAGAATCTATATTGTTAAGAGAAAATTGAACTTATATGTGTTAACTCGCATAATATATATTAAAGTAAATGATAAATATATACATTTGCGTTGCTGTGAAAATATTTAGTAGCACTTCAAAAAAATAGAGTGACACTGCAAACGCAGACTTAGACTAAAGCATATTTATTGGGTCAAGGTCAAGTGAAATTCTTACTTTGCTCTGGTTAATGCTCTCTGCAAGTAAGGCATAAACCTGTCGCAAATTATTCCAGTTTTGACCTTTTAGTAAACAATGAAAACGCTTTTGTCCGCGTAATATTGATAATGGGGCAGGGGCAGGACCAAGTGGTATTACGTCATACATTTTGCCAAGACGACGTAACTCTGTGCCTATAGTTTGTATAAGTTGTGAGCTATGCTCTAAATTGCGCTCAAAACTTATGCGAATTAAAGCAAGTAATACAAAAGGCGGATAATTACGTTTTGCCCGTCTAGCTAATTCTTCTTGGTAAAAACCTTCAAAGTCAGCGTTTTGTAAGTATTTCCAGCAATAATGATTTTTATCCCTAGTTTGAATTAATACGGATCCTGGTTTTATGCCACGCCCTGCACGTCCTGCTGATTGTAATAAAAGTTGGAATGTACGTTCTGCAGCACGGTAGTCAGGTAAGTTAAGCCCTACATCGGCATCAGCAATTAAGGCTAAAGTGACGTTTGGAAAATGGTGACCTTTGGAGAGCATTTGTGTGCCTACAAGAATTTGTGCCTCTTCACGGGCAAAGCTTTCTAAAATTCCCTCGACTTGCCCTTGGCGTCTTGTACTGTCACGGTCTAGACGAAGTACTTTTCCCGGAGCAAAATTATTTATATATTCAGCTAGTTTTTCCGTTCCATCACCCATAGGTAAATAGTGCATACCCTTACAGTTGGAGCAAATAATGGGGAATGTAACATTATATCCGCAATAATGGCATACTAATTTTTCTTGTTGTTTATGGTAGGTGAGTGCAATTTCGCATTGTGGGCAACGGGCAGTTTGACTGCAGTCAAGACAGTACATAAGTGGAGCATAGCCGCGTCTATTAAGCAATATAACTGCTTGCTCTCCACGAGCCAAGGTTTCTTTGAGAGCCACTTCACTTTCATGAGCTAAGATGCCACCAGAACCAGCTTGATTGCTAATGTCAATTAATTTAATGCTTGGCAAAGTTCCACCACCTACACGTGCTGGAAGAGTTTGTGTTGCCAATCCTTTTTCTTTAGAGGCATAAAAAGTTTTTATATCAGGAGTTGCAGATCCAAGTAATAATAAACCTTTTTGCTGACTTATGCGAAACCATGCGACTTCTTTAGCATGATAGTTGAGTTTTTCATCTTGCTTATAGGATGTATCATGTTCTTCATCAAGAATAATTGCACCAAGATTCGGTAGGGGTAAAAACAAAGCTGAACGCGTACCTACAATAATGCAAGGTTGGGTACGTTTAGCAAGCATCCTAAATAATTGTTCTCGCTTTGGTGCACTTTGATAGCCATGGTATAAAAAAATAGGCAAATGAGGTAATGCTAACATGGCGTCACGTTTAAGTTTTAAGGCTAATGCTACTTCAGGCGCAAGTAATAAAATAGATTGATTTTTTTCAAAGCAAATTTTTGCAAGTTCAAGGTAAATGGCTGTTTTGCCACTACCAGTTACTCCAAATAATAAATGACTATGTGCTTTGTTAGTAATTAGGCTTGCATTTAAAGTATCAATGGCTTGCTGTTGGGCTGGTGAGAATTCAAAACTTAATGGAGGCGGAGGGAGTAAGTCTTGGCCATCGTTATCAGTATCATCAATGTTGCTTGCTTGCAGTGCGACATGACCATGCTTTATAAGGCTTGTAAGAGCACTTGCACTCTGCACACCTAAGGCGTGACTGAGCATGCGTCTAGTAACACTGCCCTTTTCAAATAAATAATCTAAAATAGCAATTTGCCGTTTGGCAAGTGGTCTAACAGGCCAAGGTGGATCTACACAAAGAGTACAAAGTTCAGTGCTTGCCGCATCATGGCTTGGCTCTAATAACTCCGCTTGACCGGACAATAACAGTTTTGCCAATTCATGTTTTTCTTCATGGCTTAAAGCACAAATAGATTTTAATGAGTGTATCCTTGGTTTTCCTGCATAAAAGTGACGTAACTTAACATGATTAATGCGTAAACCTTGAGGCAATACATAACCTAAAATTTCACCTATAGAGCGATATTGACGTAAAGCTAGTTGCTTTATTATGTCCATATATTCCACACTTAAAAGCTGTGTGGCTTCTAACGGCCAAGCTATGGATTTGATTTGAATATTTTGTGGTAAGCTGTTGTTAGTGCATGCTTCAATAACAACAGCAGCGCGCAAGCTTTTACCTAATGGCACAGCTACCCTTAGCCCGCATTGAAAGAAAGCTTGTGCATCTTTAGGCCACCACATTGGAATTTCATATGTTAAAGTACTAAAAGGAGGGCTTAAAAGAGCAACGCTGTAATACATGGGATATGCTTTTGCAAAAGGTTAACGTGCCAAGGCTTGAAAAAAATTGTATGAAAAATTGCCAGAAAATTGTGTCCTACACTTTATTTCTGGCAATTTTACTGCATTTATATAAAGAAAAAATCTTTATATTGTAGAAAGTATTGTTTACTTGAATTGCAAAATATTTTTTAGAAGTCCTAATAAGTCATAGCGTAAGTCTTCGTCTTGAATAGCAAAGTATACGTTTGCTGTAAGATATTCTGCCCAGTCACCAGCATCAAAACGTCGCCCTGACATTTTAACAGCTAACATGCCTTTATCTTTTGCTAAGGCTTGTAGTGCATCTGTTAATTGTAATTCTCCGCCATGACCTGGAGTAAGACTTTCAATATATTCAAAAATGTCAGGAGTTAATACATATCGCCCTACAATTGCAAGACGTGATGGTGCTTTATCTTGAGCTGGTTTTTCTACCATATCATTAATGCGATACACACCGGTAGCTATTTCAGTGCCATCAATAATTCCATAACGGTCAACCTTATCTTGTGGAACTTCCATTACACCAATAACAGGCATTTTTTCAGCTTTTGCAACGGCAATAAGTTGTTGAATGCCGGGTATTCCACCAAACATTAGGTCATCACCAACCATTACTGCAAAAGGCTCATCACGCACTAATTCTTTAGCGCAAAGCACAGCATGTCCAAGCCCCAATTGTTTCTTTTGGCGAACGGACATAATATTTACCATTTCAGCAACTTCACGTACCATTTGAAGTTTATCTGTTTTTCCAGCTCTTTCCAGTACGCCTTCTAGCTGTAAGTTATAATCAAAGTGGTCTTCAATTAGGCTTTTTTCTTTGTTTGTAACAAAGACTACGTCTTCAATGCCTGCCTTGATAGCCTCTTCAACTACATATTGAATTACTGGCTTATTGTAGATGGGGAGCATCTCTTTTGGGATGTTCTTACTTGCAGGTAAGGAGCGAGTACCCCAACCAGCTACTGGTATAACGACTTTACGCAGTTCATTCATTTAATTACCTTTTACTAACAAAAATTAACAAAGTGCATTTTGCACACATTCGGCCAATTCTTGCGCATAGTTACGCACCTTGGCACGATCTTCTCCTTCAACCATAATACGGCACAATGATTCTGTACCAGAATAGCGCAAAAGAACTCGACCTCGTCCTTTTAATTCTTTTTGAATACTTTTCATAGCTTTATTAACGCTTGGAATTTCTTCAAATGGAATTTTTTTACTTACACGCACATTAATTAGCTCTTGTGGAAATGGAGTTAGCAAGTTTGTAAGCTCTGAAAGTGGGCGCTCTTTTTCACGCATATATCTTAAAATCTGTAAAGCGGCAAGTAGTCCGTCGCCTGTAGTGCTATATTGTCTGAATATAATATGGCCTGATTGTTCGCCACCCAGCATAGCATTTGTTTTACGCATAGTTTCCATAACATATCTATCACCAACATCAGTGCGTAATAGTGTACCTTTGCGATCTTTCATAAAAATTTCTAAGGCCATATTGCTCATAACTGTTGCAACTAACGTGTTTTTACTTAGCTCTTTACGCTCCATCATAGCAGATGCACAAAGTGCCATAATTTGATCGCCATCTAAAATCGTACCTTTTTCATCAACAACAATTAGGCGATCTGCATCCCCATCAAGGGCTATGCCAATATCTGCTCGTAATTCACGCACCTTATCAGCAACATGTTGAGGGTATAATGATCCACAGTTGTCATTTATATTTAGTCCATTTGGATCGGTATTAAGCTTAATAACATCGGCACCTAACTCTTGTAAGGCTAAAGGAGCAACTTTGTAACTTGCCCCATGCGCACAGTCAATAACAATACGCAAGCCATCTAAGGTTAAATGCTGCGGAAAGCAGTTTTTTGTATAAACGATATATCTTCCACCTGCATCTAATACCTTTGTGGCACGTCCCACATTGTCTGATGTTGGATAAGGCCACTCAGTAACTGTTAATACCATTTCGGATATTTCGTCTTCTAATTCGTCAGGTAGCTTAAAACCTTGGGCATCAAAAAATTTGATACCATTATCTACATATGGATTATGCGATGCCGAAATTACAATACCGAAATCAGCTCGCATACTACGTGTTAAAAATGAAATAGCAGGAGTAGGAAGGGGGCCAGTTAAGATGACATGCATTCCGGCAGCGCAAAGGCCTGACGTTAAAGCATTTTCAAAAATATACCCAGAAAGCCTAGTGTCTTTTCCAATAACAACTCTATGCTTATGATTACCACGGCGAAAGCAAATACCGGCAGCTAAGCCTAGGCGCAAAGCTACCTCAGCTGTCATGGGATATGTATTGACAAGTCCACGAATGCCGTCGGTCCCAAAAAGCCGTGTTTGCATAAACTCTCCTAATTCTGTTTACAAAGCTTAGATTTTTGCATCATTAATAAGTCCTATGTTGAAAAACTTTTATACTGTTTTTCAACATCCGTCGACTATTTTAATCTTTTTACCTTAATAAATTTAGGTAGCTCATTTATTAAGGTCATTCCTTCCGGTAAAACTATATGTAGCGGAACCATAGCACTACTTTCAATATCCATTAATGGAGGGGTGATGCTTAACACCATACCATGCAAAAAACTTGAATTATTTGCCAGTAATTCCGGTACTTCTACTTGCACATCAATGATATCTGGTTCAATGCTATAGTTCTGCGGTGTATTTGATCCAATGCGAACTTTTCGCTCTAAGTTTAAGGTTTTACGTTCACTAAGTACTGTATAACTGACCGTAACATGTGTTGGTGTAGCAGTAACATATGACTGTGGAATATATAAAATCTCTTTATGACTGTGAGGGCCAGGATTGCTATTTGGATTGATACGAATTTGTAGAGGGATACTATCAATATGCTTAATAGTTTCATTTGGCCCACGTATGAGTACATTGCTTGGCGTAATACTTAAATCCTCTATCGCAATATTTGAAGTTGTACCTGATGCAGCAATATTTGGTTGAATTTTAACATTACGTTCTTGCAATGTGTCGGCTACAATAACTACACGCGAAGGTGTAATATCGTGTATATCAAAGGCTCTTAAATTTTTATTTTGTAAATTAGGAAATGGTATAATATTTTTACCTTTTCTTATATTAGATAGGTCTATTACATGTACTCGTGAGCTGACTGGTAAGTCGCGCAACAGTGCCTCAGGACCACGTAAGCGTACCTTAATGTTATGCAGTAAACCTTCAGTAACAATGAGATCTTTAGGAATATTTTTGTATTCAACTTGAACATCTAATTGTACATCAACTGTTTCATCTATCACAACCACATACCATAAAGTTGAAGCCATCACAAAAGAAAGTAACAGTACACGAAAATTGATATTTAAAATTCTAGAGAGCATCGGCTATGACCTGCTTGAGTTTGTCACCGCACAGTGGTGGTGTGAGTGCACCATTTTGAGCAACCACCATTTCGCCCCTTTCTTCTGAAACAATAATGGCAATTGCGTCTGATTCCATAGTAATACCAAGGCCAGCTCTATGGCGCGTACCAAATTCATGATTTTGTACTAAAGCTAGAGGTAGAATGCAAGATGCAGCCATAATTCTGCCTTTGCTAATTATCACTGCTCCATCATGTAGGGTAGAGTTAGGATAAAAGATGCTGGTGAGTAGCTCACGCGAAAGACGTGCATCAATACGTATACCATCACGACGCACAGTGTCGCCAAGAGGAACAGAACGCTCAAGCACTATTAATGCACCTATATGTGCCTGAGACATGCTAACACAAGCACCAACAAGCTCATCCACTGCATCTCGCCTTAAAGCAGAACGTCGCCAAAAATAGCGTGCACCCATTTCACCAAGACCTTGGCGAATGTCTTTTTGAAAAAGTACTATAACTACTAGCAATAATGAGCCAACAATATTTTGCAAAAGCCACGTAGTTGAGTATAAACCAAGGTTAATTGATAGCATGTAAAGGCACATAATAAGGCCAAGGCCTAGCAAAACTGCTAGGCCTTGAGTCCCTTTAAGCATTTGTATTGATTTGTATAATAAAAATGTGATTAATAAAATATCTAAACCATCACGCCAGTCAAAACCTATTGGAAGTAATTCAATTATTGTTTCCATAAGACCTTTGTGCTAGGTTTAAAATTGTATACAATATTTAATGTTGTTAATGTGTCTGCTACATGGTGCACACGGTGCAGACCAAAGCCTTGAGCGGCTAAAATAGCAGTAATGGTCTGTGTTGCCTGTGCACGCATGGTAAAGTCTTTTTTATCAAGCTGTAATAATGTGCTTAAAAAAGATTTCATGGAAATACCAATTAAGATTGGGGAAGCAAAACCTTGAAATTTATGCAAATTATTTAATATTTCTAGGTTCTGTTCAAAGGTTTTTCCAAAGCCAATGCCAAGGTCGAACACAATATTTGACTCAGGCAAACCGGCTTTGATGAGGCGTTCAAGATGGAATTCAAAGAAAAGACGCAAGTCATCAATAATATTATCGTATGTAATTTTTTCTTGCATTGTTTTAGGAGTACCAGAGCTGTGCATAAGTACATAACCAGGCTTATAATGAGCAACAACTTCTAATAACTCAGGCTCAAAAACACAAGCTGAAATATCATTAATTATGTGTACCCCAGCCTCAAGCGCTGCCTTTGCAGTTTTGGCATGGTAAGTATCAACACTAATGTATGGTACGTGTTTGGTCTGTGTCTTTTTTGATCTTGCTGCATTGAGCTCTTTCATGAGCGGCTCAAGCACAGGCATAAGACGGCGTAATTCCTCTTTGGAACTAATGGGATCAGCACCAGGGCGACTTGACTCCGCCCCAAGATCTAAAATGTGTGCTCCCTCATGCCATAAGTTCCGCGCATGAGTAAGTGCAGCCTCTGATTGACCATAAAGCCCAAGGTCATAAAAAGAATCAGGTGTTACGTTAACAATACCCATCACGCCATATGCATTTAGAGTGACGCCGTCACGTATTGTCCAAACGTCTCTAATTGTTTTTGTGTTCGTCATCCTTCCTTTGCTGCTCCTGCTCAGTATTGTTATTAGTATTTTGTTTAGTTTGTTGATTTGAAGTGTCTTCACCTTCAGCTTCAAACAAGAAAGCCTGTTCGTCACCTTGATTAGCATCGCTAGAATTTTGTGTTTGCTCATCCAAGTTGTTTGAGCTATTCATGGACTCATTTTCAATATCATTCAGAATATTTGAAGACTTATTGCTTGCATTATTATTTTGATTTTTTATGTCAAGAGGAGGCAATGGCTTATTTTGCATAATAAGTTCAATATCATCCCCACTGATGGTTTCACGTTCAAGCAAAGCATCAGCTATGGCATGTAAAAATTCTATATTTTGTTGCAAAATTTCACGGCATGTATTGCGTGCATTATCAATAACTTGCTTAACCTCAGCGTCAACTAGGCGAGCTGTTTCTTCGCTAAAGTTTTTGTTCTGTACCCATTCACGTCCAATAAATACTTCCTCACCAGTTTCTCCAATGGCAAGTGGACCTACTTTATCACTCATACCCCACTCGCATACCATTTTTCTGGCAGTACGAGTCACACGTTCAATATCGTTGCCTGCACCTGTTGTAATGTCATCAAATACCAACTCTTCAGCCACTCGGCCACCTAAGAGTACAACCAATGTATTTTGTAAATAATTGCGGGAGTAACCGTGACGATCCTCCTCTGGTAATTGCATGGTAACACCAAGGGCACGACCACGAGGTATAATTGTTACTTTGTGCACAGGGTCAGTCTTTGGTAAAAGGCGTGCAGCAAGTGCATGTCCTGCCTCGTGATAAGCTGTTATACGTTTTTCTTCATCAGATAAAATAAGGCTGCGTCTTTCTCTGCCCATAAGAACTTTGTCTTTGGCATATTCAAAGTCATTCATCTCTAAATATTCTTCATTAAGCTTAGCAGCTTGTAGTGCAGCTTCATTAACAAGATTTTCTAAGTCTGCACCAGAAAAACCTGGAGTTCCACGAGCCAAAGTGTCAAGGTTAACATCCTCAGACAAAGGAGTGCGTCTAGTGTGTACTTCTAAAATGCGCCTGCGTCCTTTCAAGTCCGGTGTAGGAACAACTACTTGTCTATCAAAGCGTCCAGGACGTAAGAGAGCCGGGTCAAGAACGTCTGGACGGTTGGTTGCTGCAATTAATATTACACCTTCGTTAGACTCAAATCCGTCCATCTCAACTAATAATTGATTTAAAGTTTGCTCACGTTCGTCATGACCACCACCAAGTCCTGCACCACGCTGACGCCCAACAGCATCAATTTCATCAATAAATATTAAACATGGTGCATTTTTTTTGCCCTGTGTAAAAAGGTCACGCACACGTGAAGCACCAACGCCCACAAACATTTCAACAAAATCAGAACCAGATATTGAAAAGAAAGGTACGCCAGCTTCACCTGCAACTGCACGTGCTAGTAAGGTTTTACCTGTGCCAGGAGGGCCAACCAAAAGTACACCCTTGGGAATACGACCACCTAGTCGTGTAAATTTTTTGGGATTAGATAAAAATTCCACTACTTCAGAAAGCTCGTCCTTGGCCTCGTCAATACCTGCAACATCTTCAAAGGTAACTCGCCCTTGCTCTTCATTTAATAAGCGCGCACGTGAGCGACCAAAGCTCATGGCTTTGCCGCCCCCACCTTGCATTTGGCGCATAAAAAATATCCATACTCCAATAAGCAAAAGCATAGGGAACCAAGACACAAGCAGGGTCATGTACCAGGGTTGGTCATCAATAGGTTCAGCCTTTATAGCAACTTTTTTTTCCATCAAGCGGCTTACTAAGTCTGAGTCACTAGGAGCATACGTCTGAACGTTATCACCGTTGATTCCTTGTCCAATAAGAGTATTACCTCTAATAATAACCTCAGTAATTTCGCCTTGATCAACTTGTTGTAAAAAATCTGTATATAAAACATTTTTATTTGCACTTTGTGGCTGCTGAAACATATTGAAAAGCATAACCATAGCAAGAGCAATAATAGCCCAGAGCGTTAGGTTGCGAGTAAACTGATTCAAAATGGCCTCCGTATGTTTATGTATAATAGTATTTATTTAGATAAAAATAATAACAACTAAAATAAGCTGCTTTAAGCATTTGGCAATACTTATGCTGCATTAAATTTTACATGCAATAAAATTAACTATGTGCATGTGAACGAAACAACTTGTCATTAAAGCATAAGTTGAGTGTAAGTGAGTCATTAAACCACATGACGTGTAAATATAATACTTTTGCGAAGAAAATGCAATGCATTATCCAGGCCTACACAAGGATGGAGTATTGGAAAAATTTTGATTAAAAGCAATTTTAATATAATTAATGATAAATTTCACAAAATTATTTAATGATATTCATGTAAAAACAAAATGTGATAACTTAGCATTTTTTTGTTGCAAGCTATGTAAAAAAAAAATTACTAATTACGGCAAGAATGAAACATCCATTGGTACGTAAAAAAATTCCGTATCATAATACTATGTGATGATTGAGGTAATTGTATTGTAGTTAGCGCTTAAAATGTGAAATATATTGCGTGTATATGTAATGTATGCGCAACTAGTTTAAAAAATATGCAAAAAAGTAATATCTGATTAAAATATTTTGGCTTTCAAGAAAAAAATAAGCACCTACGGAAAATCGTAAGTGCTTATTTT
>CAYJPT010000033.1:0-19481 GCA_964372165.1 uncultured Desulfovibrionaceae bacterium
GGCTCAAAATGAAGCCGTTTTTCAGATTGGAACCCAAGGGGCGAATCTCATCATGGCACTAGTTTTAACTGGATGCCGAATACAAGACAGCATTCGATTCATTTAACGCAAAAACTTCTTGACTTCGGGGGTGGGTCTATACAAGTACCGACTAATATAGACAAAAAAGCATCAAATATGCAAATTAAAAAGTATATTTTCAGTATTAAAACATACATTTACACCCTTAACAGCACTACTACCATAAAAAGAAATATTGCTCATTTTACTTTTTTAGGATAGCTTTACCAACCGCTAGAGTTTTTTAGATAATATTTGAATATCTAATTGCCATAGGTGATATAATTTTACTGTCAAAAGTCATATAATACTGCATAAGCACCTTTTAACAATGACTTTTATTATTCCTATCAAACAATGTAGGGTCTATATCTGGAGATGAATAATGAGTTTTCCTGTATTAAAAATTGGTGAATTAACAGCGACCATGCCTATAGTTCAAGGTGGCATGGGTGTTGGAATTTCACTTTCTCGCTTAGCATCAGCTGTTGCTAATCAAGGTGGCATTGGCGTCATTGCTGGTGCAATGATTGGCATGAAAGAGCCTGATATTGCAAAAAACCCTGTAGAAGCAAACTTACGTGCTCTTAGGCAAGAGTTGATCAAGGCACGTGAAGCCACAAAGGGTATTATTGGCGTTAATATCATGGTTGCACTGACCACATTTTCTGAAATGGTAAAAACCTCCATTGAAAACAGAGCGGATATTATTTTTTCAGGCGCTGGTTTACCTTTTGATTTACCGCGACTTTTACGTGAAGTCTGTGAACAAAAAAAGGAAGATTTTTGCACAAAACTTGTCCCTATTGTTTCATCAGCACGTGCCGCATCTATTATTGCAAAAAAATGGGCCAGTCGTGAAGGTTATGTACCAGATGCCTTTGTTGTTGAAGGTCCAAAAGCTGGTGGTCACCTTGGTTTCAAAGCTGAGGATCTTCAAAACCCTGACTTTGCTCTTGAAGAACTTATCCCGCAAGTGGTTGATGTAGCAAAAAGCTTGGAAGATAAGGCTGGGCGTGCTGTGCCGGTTATTGCTGCTGGAGGAATATATAGCGGTGCTGATATTAAACACTTTTTAGATCTTGGTGCATCAGGTGTGCAAATGGGTACACGTTTTGTAGCCACATATGAATGTGACGCAGATGAGCGTTTTAAGCAAAGCTATATAAACGCTACCGAAGATGATATAACTATTATCAAAAGTCCTGTAGGCATGCCTGGCAGAGCATTACGTAATAGCTTTGTTCAAGACATGCAAGATGGTAAGAAAAAACCTTTCCGATGCGTGTTTAAATGTGTAAGCACTTGTGCACAAGAAAAAACTCCCTATTGTATTGCCATGGCTCTAATTAGTGCCATGAAAGGCAACCTTGAGCGCGGTTTTGCCTTTTGCGGCTCCAATGTATCAAAAATTGATCGCATCATTTCTGTACGTGAACTTATGGAATCATTACAAAAAGAATTTGATGAAGCTGTTCAAAACTTAAATGGTAAAGTAGAAAAAGCACTTTCTGACAAAGCATAAATCAGCATTTCCTTAAAAAAGATAAAGGCTCTGCATAACAATATGCGGAGCCTTTAAGTTTCTAAAAATACAAACCATTTTTAGATAGTATCGTCAAATGCGACTTTTTGTTTTTCTCTGCGTCAGATTTCACAAGCGTTTTCGGTCATGTATGCCCCTATACACTCCCTCAAAGCTCATTCATCTTCCTTGATAAAACTCAAAAATTTGCAATTTGACGACACTATCTAAGATATATTCTTAGATATTACAAAAAGCCAATTTCACCAGTATAGCTTGAAAAATCCATAGGATTTATCCCACTAGCCTCAAGAGCCTGCTTAAGCAATAAAGTAAAACTTGAACGGGTGATACAACAAGCCCCCATACTATTCATAAGCAATGTTTCTTGTTGGCAATCAAACAATAAAAATTTCTGTTTCTTAAGCCTTTCGATTAAAAAGCATAAAGCAATTTTGGAAGCATCAGATTTATTATAAAACATGGACTCAGCAAAAAAAATCTTGCCCAAAGCAACACCATATATGCCACCTACTAATTGTTCATCCTGCCAACATTCAACAGAATGTGCAAAACCAAGGGCATGTAAATGTGTATAAGCTTCTTGCATTTCAGGTAAAATCCAAGTTCCATCTTGATCTGGCCTTGGTGTTGTGGCGCAAGCTTTAATTACCAATGCAAAAGCCCCATTCATGGTACAGTGAAAAGAGCCATTTTTAATTTTTCTCTTTAATCGCTTAGATATATAAAATTTATTGAATGGCAAAATACAGCGTGGCTCAAGTGACCACCATAAAATAGGACTATTTTCCCCATACCAAGGAAAAATCCCCTGACTATAAGCATACAAAAGCCGTTCAGGACTTAAGTCGCCTCCCACACACAGCAATCCGTTAATAGCTTTGTGCACAGGAGGAAACCATATATCCTTAGTTAGCTTAGCAAGCATTAAGAAAGCCCATAATTAAATTTAAGTCCATCTTTAGTGGCATCAACAGTCACAATACCCCCACGTGCAAGCTTACCAAAAAGAAGCTCAGAAGCTAGTACATCTTCAATTTCAGCACGTAATATTCGTTGCAATGGTCTTGCCCCATAAATAGGATCATAACCTTTAACTGCAAGCCATTGCTGCGCATCTGGGGTAAGAATAATCTTTACCTTACGCTCAGCTAAATTTTGACTAAGTTGATCCACAAACTTATCAACAATATGCCCCATAAGGTCAGACGTTAGACTATTAAAAGGAATAATGGCATCAAGCCTATTTCTAAATTCAGGCGAAAAAGTATCCTCCACGGCTTTTAATCCTTTTTCAGCCATGTTGGCAAGGGCCTGCTCAACAAATCCAAGGTTTGACTTAGTCATGTCACGTGCTCCGGCATTGGAGGTCATAATCAAAATGACATTGCGAAAATCAGCTTTGCGACCGGTATTATCAGTTAAAGTACCATAATCCATCACTTGCAATAATACATTATAAATATCTTCATGCGCTTTTTCAATTTCATCAAGTAAAACTAATGCATAAGGAGATTTACGAATAGCTTCTGTTAGTTGTCCGCCTTGTTCAAATCCCACATACCCAGGAGGAGCACCAATAAAGCGTGATACAGCATGCTTTTCCATATACTCACTCATATCATAGCGTAGAAATTTCACACCAAGTCTATTGGCAAGCTGTTTTGCAAGTTCTGTTTTACCAACACCTGTTGGACCATAGAATAAAAAGCATCCCGATGGTCTGTTTTCACGATTTAAACCTGCTCTCGCTCGCAATATGGCTTTTACAGTTTGATTAACAGCAATGTCCTGCCCAAATACCTTGGCACGTACATCTTGCTCAAGGGTGGAAAGACGTTCCTTTTCTCTGCCGGAAACAGAACGCTCAGGAATGCCAGCCATACGAGCAACCACACGCTCAATATCTTGTACACTTACACGAACTTTTTTATCACTATTATTCTTAAGTCTAACCGATGCTCCAGCTTCGTCCATAACATCAATTGCCTTATCCGGCAAAAGCCTATCTTGTAAATGTCTGGCAGAAAGCTCTACTGTAGCTTTAAGCGTAGAGGATGGATAACTCACATTATGATGACTTGCATACCGTGACTGTAAACCTTGTAAAATACTAATGCATTCAATTTCAGATGGCTCACGAATATCAACACGTTGAAAACGTCGAGAAAGGGCACGATCTTTTTCCAAATGATTACGAAATTCCTCATGTGTAGTAGATCCCATGCAGCGAATTTCACCACCGGCAAGTACAGGCTTTAATAAATTTGACGCATCAAGAGAACCACCAGAGGTTGAACCAGCACCAACTATAGTATGTATTTCATCAATAAACAAAATAGCATTATCCACTTTTTTTAATGATGAAATTACACCTTTTAACCTATTTTCAAAGTCACCTCTATAACGTGCCCCTGCTAGCAATAGTCCCATATCTAAGGAAAAAATACGCGCACTTTTAAATTTTTCCGGCACCTTTCCTTCAGATATACGTAAAGCAAGTCCTTCAGCTATGGCAGTTTTACCAACGCCTGGTTCACCCACAAATAAAGGATTGTTTTTACGCCTGCGGCACAATACCTCTACAGTGCGATCAAGCTCCATTTCACGCCCAACTAGTGGATCAATACTGCCGGCAGACGCCTTTGCAGTAAGCTCAACAGTATATTTAGCCAAAGCGTCAGCATCGTTGCTATCCTTTCCACCAAATACGCCCTTTGAACCATTACCAAAATCACCGTGCGAAATATATTCCAAAACCTGTGCACGAGTTATACCCTGTTTTTTAAGAAAATGGCTAGCAAAGGATTTGTCTTCTTCCATTAAAGCTGCAAGTACATCACCAAGCTCCACAAGCTCTCGCCCTGCAGCTTGAATATGTAATACAGCACGTTCAAGCACACGTTGCACACCTTCAGTTTGTATTACTTCACTCAAGTTATCTTCGTCACGTAATTCCATTTTTTGCGAAAAAAACTCTTCTAACTGATCACGTAATAAGGACGGACTGGCCCCACAACCCTCAAGCAACATACGCCCCTGCTCTTCCACCGCCATGGCATATAATAAATGCTCAAGAGTTAAAAATTCATGCTTACGCCTTTGCACATCTTGCAAAGCAAAGTGTAAAACTCTTTGTAAATGTTTACCAAGCATATAATATCCTTATCTTTTTAATTCAAATCAAATTGTACAATTTATAAAAATATAATTTATTTAAGGAAATGCTGATTTATTCTGCAAGCAGAATAAAATCAGAAAGGCACAATATGTTTTTTGACTTGTTGATTTAATCAACGTTTCCTTAAGTATCGCCCAATTAATCTGCCTCTTCTAAGGTACAACGTAAAGGAAAACCAGCTTCACGAGCCATCATGCGCGTTTGACGTACCTTAGTTTCTGCAATTTCATGCGTATAAATACCGCACAAACCGACACCTTGTTCATGCACTTGCAACATAATTTGTGTAGCCTGTTCAGCGTTTTTACGAAAAACTTTCATTAAAACTAGTACCACAAAGTCCATGCTCGTATAATCATCATTGTGTAAAAGCACTTTATAATTTTGTGGCTCGCGCAAATCTTCTTCTAACAAAACGTCATCATCATGCTGAGAATTTGCATGTGGCTTATTCATCAAAATTAATCCTTTACAGTAATTTCAGTTGACATCACTATCATATAAAGCAAATTACTAATTGTAATGTGAAAAACGCGTTTACACGCGCCTTAAACTCTTCACCTAACTGTCTAAAACAATAATTAAACTACAACCACATATTTTAATTAGAAAATTCGACAATATGTAAATCTTAAAAAAGCATGCTCACTCCAAATATTTGTGCCAAAGACATGTAAGCACTTAAATATTAAGGTCAAGGCATATTTTTAATGTCTTAAAAAATGTATAAATTTCCTTACTGACATTATGCCATTTATTACAACATTATGCCAAGGAATACACAAAAAAAATTTCTTATTAAATCAAGAAGATATAGACAACTATAGAGCAGAATAAATATTATTTTTTGGAGAAGAGAGTTTTTTGCAGATGCATAACTGTTGCAAGACCGTTTTTTTCTACATCGGGGTGGAAAATAGGTGTGTATCCAAGTCGCTTTGCTTGTGCAAAGCGAATCTCTTGTGCATTAACAAGACGCACTTGACCATTTAAATCAACCTCACCCCAAAGTACCGCACGTTGCGGTAAGGCTACATCATAAAATGACGACAAAACCGCCGCCACTAAAGCTAAATCCATACCGGGGTCATCAAGGCGCATGCCCCCTCCAACTTTAGCATAAATATCTACTTGCCCAAAATTTAATTTGAGCCTTTTTTCAAGCACAGCAAGCAAAAGATGTAAGCGATTAGTATCAAAGCCAAGGGCTGTACGTCTAGGAATAGCTAAGTATGTACGTGACACAAGAGCCTGAATTTCAACAGCAAATGGTCTATGTCCATCCACAGCCATAACCACAGCTGTACCACTTAAAGAGGCATCCCTTGCACTTAAAAAAAATGTAGAAGGATCATCTACTAATTGCATGCCATTGTTAGTCATATGAAAAACTAAAAGTTCCTCATTTGGCCCAAAACGATTTTTAAACACGCGTAAAAGTCTAAACATCTGCCGCCTGTCACCTTCAAGAGAAATGACAGTATCAACCATATGTTCAAGTAAACGTGGCCCAGCCAAAGTGCCTTCCTTAGTCACATGTCCAACTAAAACAAGACATGTACCACAAGCACGACATTTTTCAATTAAGTCAGTAGCAACCGCACGAACTTGGCTCACATTACCTGGCAAGCCTTCTGCATCCATACTACTAAGCGTTTGCACAGAGTCAACTATCAAAAGCGCAGGAGGATCATTTAATAAGATAGGATGTAAATCTTCCACATGTACTGTTGCCAAAGCCCATAAATTATCATGTAATATATTAAGCCTTTCCCCACGTGCCTTGATTTGTGGTAATGATTCTTCGCCACTTGCGTATACAACTTTACGCTTTTTTGCAGCTACATACCCCGCAAGTTGAAGTAGTAAAGTAGATTTTCCAATACCAGGCTCGCCCCCCATTAAGATAGCAGATCCAGGTACAAAGCCACTTCCAAGTACTCTATTAAGATCATCAAGCCCGGAGTCAAAAGCAGCATGCCCTTGATCATTTACCGCCTTTAATAATAGAGGGGTCTTTTCATCATGGTGATGTTTCAACTTGGATTTGCTATGCTTAACCAAAGCAACTGCAAGAGTATTCCACGCTTGGCAAGAAGGACATTGTCCACGCCATTGCGCGCTTTGTGCTCCACAAGCTGAACAAATATAGTTTTCTCTAACTTTAGCCATAAAATATATTTAATAAAAATTAATAAGCTAAAGGTTTAGGAATTATCTATATCTTTGGCACTAATAATCTTTACCCCAAATTCTGCCACATCAGGTGGAGGATTGTAAAATAGCACCATAAAGGGCACTTCACCCTTGGGCGGGATATTGGTATTTCTACTAAGTATTTCAATTTGATTACTTAAAAATGCTTCTAATTCTTCCTCACCAAGTACTTGTAATTGAAAAAGAGATAGCACTGTGCCTGCCAATTGTTTTTTTAACATTAATGCAGTCTTATCTTGACCATAGATAGCAGCTTCAACTTCAATTAAGTCTTTGGCAACAGGAAATTCATTCACAACTATGCCTTCAATAACAAAAACAGAACCGATTTTTTCATTTTCAACATAATACTGCCGTACATTACGCATAGTCATAAGTTCAACACTTTTTGCAAGTGTTGTAGAATCTTCAGGTGTGGCCTCAACCATGTATTGCGTATAATACCACCAACCACCAGCACCGCCACCACAAAGCAAAACTAAAACAAAGAGCAACACAAAAAGTTTACCCTTTTTCCCCTTGGGTTTGGCTTCATTACCAGATGAACTATTACCATCAAGGTCTAAGTCCATATCATCAGGTATAGTACCACCTGCACCATCAGGCATTTGATCATCATCAGGTCGTGGAGGAGCATCAATTGTAAATACATTCTTACACACCGAACAACGTAGCTTAGCATTAGGTCGCGCTACATTGTCAGCAAGATTAAATCTACTTGAGCAACTTGGGCATTTTACTTCCATAATTATAAGCACCTATCTTATAATTCTACAAATTAACTAGTCGAAAAAGTCATTTTCCAATAATTTTTTGCAAATCCCCTTTTGGGGTCGCCAGCAGCAAGTTCTGTCTTATTTTACACCGTACAAAGTTTTTACATAAGAAAAATTTTGTTATACGGCACTTGAAAAATCGGTGTTAGTGCAAAAACAATTTCCAAAAAAGTCGCATTTCATGCTTTGTTTTTTGCAATTTCCCTGTAAGCTTTTAAGGTTTTAGTGTTTCAATTACAATACGTTGTATAGTTTTTCAGTGCCAACTAACTAGCACTTATTCGTTAAAAACAACTTCACACAAATTGCATAAATTACGATAATTTTCTGCATAATCAAGACCATAGCCAACTACAAAGCCGCTGGCAATACTAAAAGCAATAAAATCTGGCATAATTTCAATTTCACGTCGCTCATGCTTATCAATAAGTACGGCTGAACGAACAGATAAAACATTGTATTTTAAAAATTTATTGATTAAAAATTGCATACTATGTCCAGTATCCACTATATCTTCCACAATGAGTACATGCTTGCCAGATACATCTACACTTATATCCTTAGAGCAAACAATTTGATGCGAGGAGCTATGCTCAACACCGTAACTTGAAAGACAAACAAAATCCAACTCTAGGTCAGTCCTTTTCAAAGCGCGAAACAAATCCACACAAAAAACCACTGCACCTTTTAATACACCTACAAGCACTAAAGGCTCATCTTTATATTGCTCATCAATTTGCAAAGCCAGTGTTTTGATACGCTCTGCAATATCATTTGCTGATAAAACTTCTTTAAGTGTATGAGCTTCCATAGCAACCCTTATGACAGTTTGAGTAAGACTGCAGTTTCATCACAGTCAGGATATTTTGGACAATGCACACAGTCAGCCCAGATTTTTTGCGGTAGAACATCTTTATCTACAACACTAAAGCCAAGACATTTAAAAAATTCTTCCTGATACGTAAGGGCAAAAGCTGTATCAATGCCAAGCACGTCACAGTCGCCAAGGCACGTTTGTACAATATCACGTCCCAATCCACGTTTTCGGTATGAATCATGCACCACCAAGGAGCAAATTTCTGCCAAATTATCCCACATTGGCGAAAGCGCACAACATGCTAAAACCTCACCCTCATCTGTAACAGCTACATGAAAATCACGAATATGTCTGTAAAGATGACTTAAAGCTCTAGGTAATAAAAGCCCTTGTTTGGCACAGTCTAACAATAAGGCGTGAATACCCTTCACGTCATGCATAAGGGCTCTACGAATTGTCAGGTTTGGCATTGGCTTTTTCCTTTAAAAGCAAATTAATAAACTCTTTGAGTTCTTTTTCGGTCACAAAACCAGCAGCATTAGCCACAAGTTTTCCATCTTGGCTATAAACAAGGTTGTGCGGTATTGTGCTAACCTTAAAAGATCGGACTAAATCGTGTGTTGCCAAATAGTAAGGATATTCCATTTTCATGTTTTTGGCAAAATCAGGTAATAATTTGGGGTTTTCATCCACCGACAAGCCAATAACTACTACATCATTTGGCATAGCATTAGCAATAGATACTAAGCCTGGAATCTCTTCCCTGCATGGTGGACACCACGTAGCAAAAAAGTTAACCAGCACAATTTTTCCCTTGTGACTATCAACCAAACTTTGTAAGCCTTTTTTATCAATAGCTTCAATGTTAGTGGCACTTTCAGCATTAGATACAAAATTACTTCCAAATAGCACACATAAAGTTGTAATTAATACAAATGATATAATCTTTTTCATAATATTTTCCCTATATCAGAGTTTTAGCAAGGCGCACAGCACCAACAGCATCAGCCGAATAACCATGTGCAGCAATAGAGTCAGCAAAAGCTTGTGTAACAACTGCACCACCAACCATTACTTTAAACGGTAAGTTTTGTTCACGCACAAGCTTAATGGTATCTTCCATACGGACCATAGTTGTTGTCATAAGTGCAGATAAACCTATGATACTAGCATTATGTTCTTTAGCGCAACGCACTATATCCTCAGCCTTAACATCCTTGCCAGCATCAACCACATCAAAGCCATGATTACCAAGTAACAAAGAAACAATATTTTTGCCTATATCATGAATATCACCCTCAACGGTTGCTACAACAATAACAGGGCGTTTTTCTTGTCCACGTAGCTTTTCAAGCAAGGGTTTAACGCAAGCAAAAGCTTTTTGCATAGTTTCTGCGGAACGTATCAATTGTGGTAAAAAATATTCACGTTTCTCATATTTTGCACCAACTTCAGTAATGGCAGGAATAAGCTTTTCTTGCACCAAGCTCATGGGGTCAGCACCTGCGTCGAGTTCGGCTTGCACCAAGGTTAATACATTTTCCTTATCACCATACAAAACTGCATCATAAATAGAAGATACAGCATCTATTTTTTTGCCAATTACTTTTTTGGATTGTTCTGATTTTATTTCAGTAGTAACGCCATTTTGCCACTGCGCATAATTTGCAATAAAAAATTGTGCGTCTTTATCTTTGTTTAATAATACAGCCGAGGTATCACGTACCTCACATAAACGTTCATTATCCGGATTGCCAATACATGATGAAAGGCCAGCACCAACACAAAGAGAAAGATAAGTAGCATTTAATAGCTCTCGTGCAGGTAAACCAAATGAAACATTTGATAAACCAATAGTTGTAGGTAGTCCCTCTCGAACGCACCAACGTATGGTTTCAAGGCACTGCCGCCCAGCTTCGGCTTTAGACGAGACTGCCAAAGCAAGCACATCAACCATAACTAGACGACGTGGAATGCCAAGAGCATCCACTTGCTCAAGCAAACTCTCCAAAATAGCTATGCGCTCTGTGGCATGCACCGGTAAATTACGCCCTTGCAACGGCAACAATATAAATGGTGCACCATAGTCACGGCAAAGTGTTCCAAGAGCTTCCATGCGCCCTGCTTCACCGCTTATAGAGTTTACCAAAGCAGATCCTGGACAATAAGGAAGTGCGGCACTGATAGCAGAAATATTGGAAGAATCAAGCGATAAAGGAACGTCGCATCGCCCAACTAAATGAGTGACAAGTTCTGGCAAAAGTACAGCCTCATCTACAAGTGGTGCACCAACATTAACATCAAGAACTGGAGCACCAGCCGCAATTTGCTCATCAGCAAAACGCATAGCAAGGGCATATTCGCCAGCTTGTAATTCAGCAGTAAGTTGTTTTTTGCCGGTAGGATTGATGCGCTCTCCAATAATAGTCAAAGGATAATCATCACCAATGCGTACAATGGAAGATCGTGTTGTTAAAGCAACACTACGTGTACCCACCCGCGAAGCAGGCCTTTGTAACTCAATCCCACTAACAGCTTGCTTTAAGGCCGCAATATGCTCTGGTGTTGTGCCACAACATCCACCCATTAAACGAACACCTACCTTAGCAAAAGGAGCAGTTTTTTCAGCAAAGTTTTTGGGATCAAGACGAAATACTGTCTGCCCATCAATAAGTTCTGGTAAACCAGCATTAGGTTCAATCAAAACCGGCAATCGAGAATATTTCATAATCTCATTAATGACATCAACCATTTGTTCAGGGCCAGCACTACAGTTAGTACCTAAGGCAGCAACCCCCAAGTTTTGCATTGTCTCTACAAATATTTCTGGAGTAGAGCCTGTTAAGCTAACACCTTGCTCAAAGGTCATTGATACCATAATAGGTAAATTACACTCTCTTCTTGCAGCAACAACCGCAGCCCTAGCCTCTGCTAAATCAAATTGGGTTTCGATAAATATTACATCTACGCCACCTTTAAGCAATCCACGCACTTGCATGCAATATGCTTCTATAAGGTCGCTTGGCTCCACATCACCCAAGGGGCGCACAAAATGACCAGTAGGTCCAAGATTACCGGCCACAAAAATTTTGCGATCAGTTTTTTTAGCTGCAGCACGAGCAGTTTGTGCCATTTTAGCATTAAATTCTATAACATCAATATGTTTTGGTAGTTTGTAACTATTACCACCAAAGGTACATGTAGTTAAAATATCAGCGCCGGCATTAACATAAGCACTATGTATACCTTCCAATATATCCGGTCGCTCCATGCAAAAGGCCTCAGGGCTTGTACCTGCAGGTAAGCCTGCTGCTTGCAGCATAGTGCCCATGGCACCGTCTAAAAATAATATTTTATCATCCACAAGTTTATCCCAACCAAGGCCTAAATCTTGCATATTGTCTCCTCATAATATAATATCTGTACGCTAAACTGCTTATCTATTTTTTAAAAGGGCACAATTTGCCTCTGTGCAAATGATACACTTTATGTTATATTATAATCAATGAACCCAAAAAGGTAAAAATAAAAGTATTTTAAATACAATGTGACCATAACAATCCTGCAACATCTAGCAAAAACTAAATAGACTTTGCAAACGTCTCATTGAGAATATATATGAAAAAAAGTAAAAAAGAAAGTTATAGTACTACCCCCCCCCCGCAAGGTAAAAAACAACCACAAGTGGAAGTTTTACATGATGATGAAGATGATCATGACCGAGCTAATATAGACCTGGACAATGACGATTTGGAAATAGATCTTGATGACGATGATATTATTGACATAAATAATGAAGATGATGATCTAAACCCAAGCCACACACCAGCACTTGCGCCTAATACATTACCAAGTCCTACGCTTAGCAAGGACAGCTTGCATCTTTATCTTAAAGAAGTAAGTCGCTTTCCAATGCTACAACCCGAAGAAGAACAAATGCTTGCCAAGCGGGTGCGTGACTTTAATGACACAGATGCTGCCTTTAGACTTGTTTCATCACATTTACGTCTAGTAGTTAAAATTGCTATGGATTTCCAGCGACGCTGGATGCAAAATGTGCTTGACCTAATACAAGAAGGCAATGTAGGTCTTATGCGTGCTGTAAATAAGTTTGACCCTGATAAAGGAATTAAATTTTCTTATTATGCTTCTTTTTGGGTAAAAGCTTATATTCTTAAATTTATAATGAATAATTGGCGCATGGTTAAAATTGGCACCACCCAAGTCCAGCGTAAACTTTTTTATAATTTAAATAAAGAAAGACAAAAACTTATCTCACAAGGCTTTGACCCTGATGCAGCCATGCTTTCTGAGCGTCTTGGCGTAAGTGTTGACCAAATTAATGAAATGGATCAAAGACTTGCGGCGTCAGACATGTCATTAGATATGCAAATAAATGACGATTCAGGCGGAGCAAGCCGTATGGATTTCTTGCCAGCCCTTGGGCCAGGAGTTGAAGATAGTATTGCTAGTGACGAAATTGCAAAGCTTGTGCAAAAGCACTTGCAAACAATTTTACCAAAACTTAATGAAAAAGAGACGTATATCTTACAAAATAGGCTCTTGACTGATGAACCAGCAACCTTACGTGAAATTGGCGAAAGATATAATGTAACTCGTGAACGCGTAAGGCAACTAGAGGCTCGCTTGCTTGAAAAGTTACGCCAACATTTAAGCAAAGATATTAAAGACTTTTCTGCAGAATGGATAAATAAATAATATGAAAAATTTACGCTTAGTACGTCATCTTTTTATCTTCTTGATAGGCTTGACATCATGCCTACTTTTAGGCTGTGGAGGATGTGCTTCGCAAGAAAAAAAAACCACCCAAGCTAATGCTATACAAATTTATAATAACAAAGCTACTAAGTGGAAGCTTAATGATAATGCCATGGCTATTTACACTTATTTGCTATATGATCAAGCTTTACGCCAAAATGACAGTGCAACATTATTGTATGCACTTGAAGAATTAAGCAACTTTAATCCTCCTGTATGGGTCTATATTGATGCTGGAATTTTTTTCATGAACACAGACCCCACACCATTATTACCACTTTTACACAAAGGCTTGGAAAGCTATCCTGATGACGTTTCATTAAATTTGCTTAATGCTGAACTTTTGCAAAAAGCCGGGCAAAGCAAAGAAGCCATTAAACGCATACGTGAGTTTGGCACTAGGCATCCGCAAAATACAGATGCTAAACTAGAATTGGCTTTACTTCTTGTAAACTCAGGCCAACATGACGAAGCAGAACATTTACTCAATAATATAACAGGAGTAGACCGCACGTCCTTGGTTGAATATTATCATGCCAAAGCTCTTATTGGTATGAAAAAAACTAAGGAGGCATTACCGCATCTTGAAAAAGCTATAATGGAAATGCCAAGCTTTACTGAAGCCTTAGTAGACTTAGCCTACATTTATGAGCAAGATAATAATTTTTATAAAGCACGCGAAGTATATGAAGATATTTTAGAGCAACAAGGGTACAATCCTGAAGTGCTTTTGCGTTTTGTTTATAGCTCTTTACGCTTAAAAGAACCGGAAAAGGCACTTCAATATTTTGACAAAAATGCCATGTTGCCACCGAACTTAAGCGCAACTATTGGTAGCATGTTAGTGGAAGAAAAGTATTATGATCTTGCTGAGCCAATTTTACTGGATTTAGTTAATATTCCAGATGCCCCACAAGAATTATTTTTTTACTTGGCTGCTATTTCATATGAACGGGATAAAGATGCCGCTCAAACTTATAAATGGTTAAGCAATATTACTGAAGACCATGAAGATTATTTAAGAGCATTATTACTACGTCTACAACTATTATTAGATTTAAATAGATATGATGAGGCCCTAGAGTTAGTTAAACATAACAAAAAAAATGCGCCGGAACAAAAAGAATTACTTGTAGCGGAAGTACGCATTTTGGCTGTACTTGAGCAATATAGCAAAGCTTTGGATAACTCCCGCAAAATCATTAAAAAATGGCCTGAAGACACAGATATTGCGTATCTACACGCATCTATACTTGATGAAACGGGAGATAAAAAAGGTGCTTTAAATGTAATGGAAGACATTGTAAAAAGTAACCCCAATCACTACCAAGCACTTAATTATATTGGTTATACCTTAGCAGAAGAAAATCGTGACCTCAAAAAAGCTTTAAGCATGTTAAGAAAAGCCACTGCCCTCTCACCACAAAGTGATTACATACTTGATTCATTAGCATGGGTACTTTACAAATTAAAACAATTAGATGAAGCATGGATAGTTATAAATCAAGCGGTTGAGCTTAATAGCACTAACGACCCTGTAGTTTGGGAACATTATGCTGATATAGCAAAAGCCCTCGGAAAAAATAAAGAAGCACGCATAGGGTATACCAAGGCTTTGGAATACTCCCCAAGTAATGCAAAAAGCATAACAAAACGGCTTAATGCTTTATAACATGAGAGATTAATAGACATAAACTGATAATGATATTTTTATACTACATGGATTAGGAAAACACATGCTGCAAATACACAATCTACGCTATTTATTGTTATCAATGATACTTCTAAGTTTATGCGCTTGCGCAAAAACAGCACCTAGCCCCACAATGTTAAGTCAAGACCATGAAGATAATTGGCAAAGCTATCTGCAAAGCGGGCAAAAAAATATTGGTCCATTTCGTACTCAAATGAGTTTACGTTATGGAAGCAACGATGACACAAGACGTGTAACGGCCTTATTGTGGGGTAATGATACTAAGGAACTACGCCTTGATGTCAATGCAGGAATTGGTGTTAATGTAGCTAAAATATTAGAAAATAGTAATAGTTTTCTAGTTTTTGTCCCCCGTGAGGAAGTAGCGTATTATCATGAAGGAACACAAAAACCTCTTTTTAATGCTGGCGTGCCCATACCTTTTAATCTTCAGCAATTAGCGCAAATTATTCAAGGCCAATATAGCTTAGTATTTGGCACTCAACGAGCAAACAGCGTTTCACCAAATAACACTGGTGAGAATGAAAGTAGATTTATTCTTAAAAATAGCACTTTTGCCGGTATTTTAGCACTTAATTCGCAAGGCTTACCCACATCGTGGCAAGAACAAAACAAACAAGGCTGGAAATTAATTTTAGGTTATAAAGATAATAGTTTACAACCTTATAAACTTACAATGACGCATGCAACTACCGGAAAACGAGCCATTTTACTGATTAAAGAGCGAGAAGTAGCACTTAGCCACTTTACGGATGAACAAATGCGACTTACATTACCAAGTAACATTAGTATTTTGCCGCTGGAGCAAGCACAAAATCTGTAGATTTATTGTTCAAGCTAGTCTAAACGAGTAAAATATGTTTTTAAGTCTATAAAATATACGGAGTTGTCATGTTACCCATTATCCATCTTGCATCTGACCATGCCGGATTTAGCTTAAAAGAAATTATTAAAACACATCTTGAAACTCAAGATTATAATATTAAAGATTATGGTACAAACAACACTGCAAGTTGCGATTATCCAGTATTTGCAAAAAATTTATGCACAGGACTTTTGAAACAAGGCGGTATGGGTATCTTAATTTGTGGTACAGGTATTGGTATGTCCATGATGGCCAATCGTATAAAAGGCATTCGGGCTGCGCTGTGTTGTAATGAATTTCAAGCTCGTGCAACTCGTGCTCACAATGATGCTAATGTACTTTGTCTTGGTGAGCGTGTAACAGGCACAGGCATAGCCATTGACCTTGTGAACATTTTTCTAAACACAAACTTTGAATCTGGGCGTCATCAAACGCGCATTGACTTAATTGATAATTAAATTTTATTGGGAAATATATGCAACTATACAACACACTTACAAGAAAAAAAGAAGAATTTATCCCTGTACATGATGGCAAGGTTTCCATGTATGTTTGTGGGATTACAGCCTATGACTATTGCCACATTGGGCATGCGCGTTCTGCCTTAGTTTTTGATGTTTTAGTGCGCTACTTAAAATATAAAAATTTACAAGTACGTTTTGTGCGTAATTTTACAGACATAGATGATAAAATAATCAACCGGGCTAATGAAGAGGGGCGTGACTGGCGTGAGGTAGCAACAACCTACATGCAAGCATTCCATGAGGATATGGATGCATTAAATATTTTGCGTGCCGACGAAGAACCGTGTGCTACTGACTTTATTCCACAAATGCAAAATATATGCGAAAAACTTATCGCTGATGGTAAAGCATACGCCACGCCTTCCGGAGATGTTTATTTTAAAGTGCGCGCTCATGAACAATACGGTAAACTCTCTGGGCGCAGTCTTGACGACCTTAGATCCGGCGCAAGAGTTGCACCGGGAGACGAAAAACAAGATCCACTTGATTTTGCACTTTGGAAAGCTGCAAAACCAGGCGAGCCATCTTGGGACAGTCCTTGGGGTAAAGGGCGTCCTGGTTGGCATATTGAGTGCTCTGCCATGAGTGAGCAATACTTACCACTAGATATTCATGGTGGTGGGCAGGATTTGATTTTTCCGCACCATGAAAATGAAATAGCCCAAACTGAGGCCTGCACACATAAAGAGCTTGCAAAATATTGGGTTCATAATGGATTTGTACAAATTAATGCCGAAAAAATGTCCAAATCTTTAGGAAATTTCAAAACAATTCGCCTTATTTTAGAACAATACTTAGCAGAAACATTACGCTTTTTCTTGCTTAGCAAGCAATATCGCAGTCCCATTGACTTTACAGATAGTAGTATGGATGAAGCAGAACGAGGCCAAAAACGTGTGTATCAATGCCTGCTTGAAGTTAAAACAGCATTGCAGCGTCAAAACTGGAAAAAGTCACCCTTTCCTAATGAATTTATGGAAGAAATACAAAGTACCAATACATCCATACATGACGCCATGGAAGATGATTGCAATACCGCTGCAGCCTTAGGTCATATTTTTGCGTTAATCCGACTTGTTAACCGTGGTCTTGAGGATAAGTCTATACGAGCAAGTGAGGGCATGCGTGATTTCTTACTAGCTTTTCAAAAAACAATATCAACCTGGGCAGAGGTTTTTGGTATTTTTCAAGAAGATGCACAAAAATTCCTTTTAATGCTACGAAACCAACAAGCCAAACGTAAAGATATTGACGTATCAGCTATTGAAAATTTAATTGCTCAAAGGCAAGAAGCTAGAGCTACAAAAGATTTTGCAAAGTCTGATTCATTACGAGACAGTTTAACAACAATGGGCATTGAAATTCGTGATACAGCGCAAGGTGTAGAATGGGACATTATGTAGCCTTGGCACAGTATCTTGTCATGCGACATGATTTTTGAGTTATCATTTTGTTTGTACAAAAGTTGGCGTTAAAAAATGCTAATACTTTGATAAGATAAGATAAGATAAGATTTATATATTCACTCTTGAACGAGTAGATACCATGAATATATCGTTACATAAATTTGCAGCTTCATTTATGGTTTTTGCTATATTGTTTAGCCAAATTTGGACTGCCCCTGCGCATGCATTTCTTGGATTTGGTGACTTTGGTATTGCTGAAGAAAAAGAAATGGGGCGAAAGTTTGAAGTGCTCATACGCTCTCAACTTCCTCTGGTAGAAGACCCAGAAGTTTCACTCTATGTCAAACATTTAGTAAATAAAATTGCAAAAATCATCCCTCCTCAGCCCTTTAATTTTACATCGGGTGTCATTCTACATAATTCATTAAATGCATTTGCAGTTCCGGGCGGACATGTTTTTATATTCACGGGACTTATGATGCAGTTGGATAATGAGTCACAACTAGCAGGCGTAATCGCCCATGAAATGGCTCACGTAACACAACGCCATGTAGCAGCACGCATTGAGCGCGGCAAATACCTCACTCTTGCGAGCCTTCTAGCCGCAGTTGCAGGAGTGTTGGTAGGTGGTGAGGGCGGTTCTGCCATTATAGCAGGCGCCATGGGTGCAAGCCAATCTGCTATGTTAAATTATAGCCGCATGGACGAAAGTGAAGCCGATGACATAGGATACCAATATCTTGTAGCCGCTGGTTATCCACCTGAAGGCATGGCAGGAGGCTTTAAAAAAATACGTGAAAAAAGTGTGATGAGCGGCGGAAGCAATATACCAACCTACTTGTCTACTCATCCAGAAATAGGTGCGCGTATAACGAATGTTATGGCAAAGGTACGTACAGAACCAAAATCCATCAACAAACGTAAAGTCAATAATACACAATTTAAGCGTGTACAAACTTTATTATGGGCGCGTTATGGCACAATACAAGCAGCACGTCATCGTTTTCTTGCCGATAAAAGTCCCTTAGCTCTTATGGGCACTGCTATGCTTTTAGCGCGTGAAAACAAAATTCAAGAAGCAAATATGACTTTTGAAAAAGCATTAGCTCAAGGCCCTAAAGACCCGCTAATTTTACGTGAAGCAGGCGCATTTCACTATAGAAAAGGTGATACAGCCCGTGCTGAAATTCTACTGTCTACAGCTATGCATCTTGATTCACGAGATTATATGGCACAATTTTTTTATGCAAGACTATTAGACGAAACAGGACGCACTCTTAATGCTGAACCATATTATCAAGAAGTGTTACGCATATTACCAGAAGATCAAGAAGTGCATGCAGCTTATGCTAGGTCGCTAGGACGTAGCGGCAAACATTTTGAAGCTTATTTACACTTAGCTTACAGTGCACTTTACAGAAATGACAAAAGAAAAACCAAGCAATATCTCGATCAAGCTAGAAGCAATATAAAAACCTCCACCCACAAATCTGCCATAGCACGCTTTGACACAAAATACAAAGAGCGCAAAGAAATTTGGGATGAAGGTTTATAATATTACAAAGTTCAACTTAAGGAAATGCTGATTTATTCTGC